>JASHYD010000705.1 GCA_030043175.1 Xanthobacteraceae bacterium
TAATGTTTTCCACGGCGATCCCCCCAAGAAAGTAGGATCATCAGCGGTAGTCGCCCACTGCGATATGGTCAGGGGTACGTGCGCGACGCCGATGCCCGCGGGTTGTATCTCACACGCCTGATGCCGTCACTCAGCATCGTCAATGCACCAGTGGAGATCGTCTCGAGCCTTCTCACGTGTCCGGGGGAAATGCGGGCGATTTCTTTGATGTGCGAGTATATCGGTTGCACCCGCCTGTGCCGTCGCGGTCGGACAAGTAGTCTTCGCACGGAGTTCCGTTTCACCATCGACGCTGCGAATTATGAGCTAGGACTCGATGTGAAATCCCCTTTGGCATAACAGTTCGTGAGGACTTGAATTGCGTTCCCCATCGGACGTGATCGATGCCGCATCAACTATCACTGTGATTTCGACTTCCGGGCGGCATGGCGTAACACCGTCGCACGCTTTCTCATGCGTCGAGAAGTCAAGTCGGTGTCCGGTTGATTCCCTTTCCCGCCTGCGACGGGCGGCGGAGAAGCGTTACGGCGCCAGTACGCGCAACTCAATGATACGAGGCTCGATTCAATGAAGGCGCAGAGCCAACCACGGCAATCGCGATCGGCATCGGTCGGGCGTCTACCGGGTATTGCGTCATTTCTGGAGCCTAAGGCTGAAGATGAATTACATCCACAGAACATGAGGCGAGGTGGAGGACCTTGAGGCGGCCGCGGCCTGTGAGAAAAGTGCGGCGGAATTCAAAGTGCCCGCCAACAGGCTGAGGCCGTGCGCCTCATCCGGCCGCGCTGTTGGTTCAACGAAAGCACGACCGAGGCAGGTTCGGCGATCCGCGCTGCCGACTCGCGGTCGCGCCTATTCCCGCGCAGCCTCAGACCATTGTTTTTTTGATTTCAACGCCGATTCGATTGCAAGAGATTCCCCTTGTCCGGATACACGTCGGTCCAATTACGTCTGCCTTGATGCGCTCAACGCCTATCGTCGCGCCCGAAAGGAGTCCGCCGTCACGGGCTAGGCCGGCACCACCCCTGGAGCCGGGAGGCGAACCATGTCGTATTAGGGCGCCTCGCATCACGTTTGGGACGCCGCCTCGTCGCCGCCGGTTATGCTCGACGGTGACCGCAGCAACCCGGCCACGAGGTACAAGCCCTTAACAAGTTGCTTGACCGGTTCACCTCGGCGGACAGCGCGCCACCGCAACCTCGATCGGCGCTCCGCTCTTTATTGTTTGATAAACGACGCAAAAGCGCTCAGTCAGTTTCAGCAACTGGTCGAGCTTCTCCTGCCCCGCATCCGTATCAACGGTGAAGCGCAGACGTATGCGCGCGAAACCGACCGGCAAGTCCTTGGCGACTCCTAAGGTGCCGCGAAAATCGATGTCGCCTTCGGCAGACACGGCTGCGTTCCGCAGCGGGATGTCGAGCGCGGTTGCGACGGCTTTGATAGTCACGCCCGCGCAGGCGACCAGCGCCTCAAGCAGCATGTCGCCGGAGCAAAGTTCGAGGCCGCTTCCGCCCGTCGCCGGGTGCAGGCCGGCGACCGCGAGTCCGCGGCCCGTTTCGACTTTGCAGGCGATGTTGGTGTCGTCAACCGACCCTGTTGCTCGCAAGGTTATCAGACCGGCCGTCGGATCGTTCCGGTAGCGGTCCTTGATGGGAGCCTGCATTGCGCGCAGCGCCTCAGCGTCCATGATCAAATTCCTTCTTCTTTGCAACTTCTGAAATTTCAAGGGGCCATTTCCTGTCAATGGCAAGCGCTCGGCGCGACGCAGTTCCGGTGCCGACGTCTCTAGTCCTCCGGTTGAAGTGAGTGATGGGCGAACTGGACGTTCAACGCTCCGCGTTTCGCGCAAATCGGTCCTCCCATCGCAGGAGAGGCGCTGTAGCGAGGACGATCAGCCAGTCAGTGGTCTTGCCGATGATGGCGAATGCCACAATTGCCGCAACGATCTGCGCCGGCTTACCGAGTTGCTGGCCATCCACCAGCAGGAATCCCAACCCCTCCGAGGCACCCATGAATTCCGCGGCCACCACGAACATCCAGCCGAGACCAAGCCCGGAGCGCAGCGCAATCACATAGGACGGCAAAACCGCCGGCAACAGGATATGGTAGACCATTTGCGCGTTGTTCAAGCGAAATGCACGGCCCACCTCGACGATCCTGCGATCCACTGACATAACGGCGCCCATGACGCCGAGATAGACCGGAAAGAAGACGCCGACCGCGATCAGGATCACTTTGGAGGCCTCAAAGATGCCGAACCACAGGATGAACAACGGCACCCACGCGATCGAGGGAATGGCGCGCAACGCCTGGAGCGTCGGATCAATAATGCGGAACACGATGCCAAAATAACCGGCAATGAGACCCAGGAGCGTGCCGGACGCGACGCCCAACCCAAAGCCCGCACCGACTCGGCCGAGGGTCGTTATGGCGTGGACCTGCAGTTCGCCCGCTGCCGCAAGATCGTAGAACGTGTCGTAGATTACTGAAGGGGGAGGCACGAGCCGGCCGGATGACAAGCCCGCTCGCACGGCAAACTCCCAGGCCGCTGCCAACAACAGCGGCAGGACAAGCCCGAGAGCCGAGCGGCTCCAGCGAACGAGCCAGTATCCCTGCCGCTTGCGTGCGGTGGCCGGCTCGACCAACACGCTCAATGGACCGCCGTCAAGTAGCGATCGTCGATCAGATCATCGAGAATCCTTTTCACGTCGACGTTCGATTTGATGACGCCGGCCTGCTGGAGCGCGAGGCCCGCGCCAAGAATAGCATCGCGCTGCGCTTGGCCGATTTTACCGTTGGAGAGATCGGTGCGTTCGCGCAATTGCTTTTGCACGACGTCCTTCGGCAGCTTGGTGGCAGCGATGAAGCTCTCCTCGACGTCATCTTCATGAGCAAGCGCGTATGCGCGACCGGCCTCATACACTGCGACGACCCGCCTAACAAGATCAGGATAGTCCCTCGCGAAATCTTCGCGCACGTTGAGAATGCCGTAGGTATTTGCGTCGGCATTGCGATAGAATAGACGCGCGCTGTCGCGAAGCTCGGCCTGGGCCATCATCGGATCGAGCCCCGCCCACGCATCCACATCGCCGCGGATGAGTGCAGTCGCACCATCCGGGTGTTGTAGCAGAACGGGACGGATATCTCGTTCGCGGAGCCCGGCCGTCTCCAGCGCGCGCACCAGGAAAATGTGAGGATCGGTTCCACTGGTCACCGCAACGCGCTTTGCCTTGAGGTCGGCGACAGCCTTGATGTCCGTGTCTTTGCGCGTCACCAGCGCCGTCCATTCGGGCTTGGAATAAACGTAGATCGATTTGATCGGATTGCCGTTGTACCTGCCGATAAGCGCGGCTGCGCCTGCGGTCGAGCCGAAATCGATCGAACCGGCATTGAGAAATTCCAGCGCCTTGTTCGAGCCGAGTGTTTCAACCCAGCGGACGGCAATACCGTCTTTGGCAAACTCCTTTTCCAGCCAGCCATGGTCCTTGAGCAGGATCGAGACGGGATTGTATGTCGCCCAGTCGATGCGAAGCTCCCTGGGCTGGCCGGCGGCAAACAGCGGGGTCGTCGAAAACCACGAGCCAAGGAGCACCAGACAAGGGACCAACAGGGATCGTGAAAGTAGATTCATTACCTCCTCCGACAACGACGTCCGCCAACTCGGCGAGCCCACCATGCCAATCGTGGCAAAGCGGCGTTTGGCGGTGCGGCAGCGTCGATGTTCTATGCCCAATATAGAGTATTACGTCAAACGTCGCCTCAGACCAAGTAATAGAGTTTGTCGCTACTGCGGTCCGCGTCGCTCGCGGGAACGCAAGCGGCGTCGGCTGGCGGCCTCTCGTGCACCATCCGCCCGGACCCAACGCTCCTATGCCACGCTGTATCGGAGAGTGAGTCCTGCATGCCATGACAAAGAACGAGATCTCCGCAGTATCGACGCCTCATTGGCGAATGTCGCAAGCAAACTAAAAGGGAGCGGTGGAGAGTCGGCGGCCGCGACAAGCGGTACGCCGAGATCTGCTCTCTCCTGATAAGTCCAGTTCCTGTGTTCGTGCCGTGAGGCCGTTCCTTCGTCCCGGCCTGCACGTTGGGCAGGGCATCCCGCGCAGGGGTCGTCAAGGCTGGCCGGCATAGTTACCTTTGTTCTTGCTCCAGCGCTTGCAGGCCACGCCTTGACGGTCCCGAGCACGGTGCCACACTCATGCGGGTTGAGGCGAACGCGCAGTTGTGCTCGTGACCGCGAAGTTGCGCCCCTAATGAAGAACCGCCCACGCGATGCGGGCGACTAGCTACTGCGTCCCGGCGGCTATTCCGCTGCCTCAGTCGGGTCGCCAAGATAATAATTTCCATCACGGGCCTGTCGCCGGCTCCCAAATACTTTTGCGACAAAATCGACCAGGAGCGGCCATGGTCGCTCGCTTCGCCCTGAGATTTCGGGTAGTCTAATAGACGCCGTGTTCCTCAAAACAGACCCTTTGGTTCCTCTGGGTCAAGAAGGAGCCCGGCCTCGAATATGTTGATCGCGAGTGGGCCGCCATCGGCAGGATACCCGCAACCACAGGGAGGAAGTCTTGATCCAACTCAAGCAAAGGCGCAACCTCGTTTATGGGCTGATAGTGGCTACATCCGTCGTGGCACTCGGCTTCGCCGTCTCGATGCGGCAGAACATGGCGGCAGCCCAGGGCGCGATGGTGGAAGCTCCGATCTTCGAGGTTGATCCGCTGTGGCCGAAGCCGCTTCCCAATGAGGCTCTGCTCGGCATGACGATCGGAGTCTCGATTGACGACCAGGATAATGTCTGGATCGTTCATCGCGGCAGCGCGACGTTAAACAACAACGAAAAAGGCGCCGAGCTCAATCCTCCCGTCGCGATCTGCTGCCGGAGCGCCCCGCCGGTCATCGCCTTGAACCCGGCTGGCGATGTTATCCACTCCTGGGGCGGCCCCGGCCAGGGCTACGAGTGGCCGGAGTCGATGCACGGCATCTTCGTCGACTCCAAGGGCTTTGTCTGGCTCGGCGGCAATGGGGCGAAGGATTCGCAGATTCTCAAATTTACCAAGGATGGCAAGTTCGTGTTGCAGTCCGGCCATCAAGGCAAGAACGCTGGCAGCAACGATCCGGAGAATTTTGGCCGCGTAGCGCAGATCTATATCGACCCGAAGACCAACGAAGGCTTCGTGGCTGATGGCTATAAGAACAAGCGCCTGGTAGTCATCGACCCGGACACCGGCAAGATCAAGCGCTGGTGGGGCGCCTACGGTAACAAGCCTGACGACAGCCCGCAGGGACCCTATAACCCGGCGGCAACGGCACTGCAGCAGTACCGCAGCCCGGTGCACTGCGTTGCGCTTGCGGATGACGGCCTGCTCTATGTCTGCGACCGCCAGCACGACCGCGTCCAGATCTTCCATACCGACGGCAAGTTCGTGAGTGAGCACTTCTTTGCCAAAGACACGCTCGCCGCAGGCTCGACCTGGGAGATCGCCTTCTCGAAGGATCCAGCGCAGCGCTACATCTATCTTACTGACGGCCAGAACGAGCGCGTGCGTATTGTCGAGCGCACCAGCATGAAGGAACTCACCTCGTTCGGCCGCGGAGGCCGCCAGCCCAGCGAGTTCTTCGGCGTCCACTCGATCGCAACGGACTCCAAAGGCAACATCTACACGACCGAAACCTTTGAAGGTAAACGCGTCCAGAAGTTTAACTACAAGGGCATTGGCATGGTGCCGGCCGGCGACCAGGGCCCTGTGTGGCCGAAGCGCGCGGCATCGAATTAAGCCGGCTGTGTGAGAATTTGTCGGAGGGCCCCGGCCGTTCGCCGGGGCCTTTGTTGTATGAGCCGCCGAGTTGAGTTAGGTCCTGTGGACATTCACTTCAGCCAGATCCTTATCCTTGTGGCGACCAGGAATAGCACGGCCGCAAACGACACGATGGTTTTCTCATAACATGTGGCGATGCGGCGATAATGCTTGATTTTGTTAATGAACCGCTCGACCAAGTTGCGCTCTTTGTAGAGGTTGTCGTACGGGATAGCTTGCGAGCGGGAGCGGTTCGGTGGAATAACTGCCTGAGCGCCTGTGTCCTCAATGGAGGCTCGAAAGCGATCGGCGTCGT
>JASHYD010000706.1 GCA_030043175.1 Xanthobacteraceae bacterium
ACGTCCATGTCAGTGACACATTCTGGTATCTGTCAGGGTGCTCCGAGCTCATGGAACAAGCGGCTCGGCGGCTGGAAAAACGCTGGGAGACGCGGCCATGAAACGACCGTCCAACTTCCCCGTGCTGCTGGAGAGCTTCTTCACCCAACGCCTGATTGCTCAACGTCAGGCCAGCCCACACACTATCGCTTCGTATCGGGACACCTTCCGCTTGCTGCTGAACTTTGCGCATGCAGCGCCGTAAGCCGCCCTCCAGCTTGGAGCTCTCGGATGTTGATGCGCCTTTGGTCTGTGCGTTCCTCGATGACCTGGAGAAACACCGCGGCAGCAAGGCGAGTAGTCGCAATGTGCGACTGACCGCCATCCGCTCCTTTTTCCGTTACGCTGCGTTCCAAGAGCCCTCGCAATCCGAATGCATTCAGCGGGTCTTGGCGGTCCCCAGCAAGCGCCAATCCCGCCCGATGGTCAGCTTTCTTTTACGAGAGGAAATCGAAGCGCTCCTTGCTGCGCCCGATCAGCGCACCTGGAACGGACGCCGCGATCACGCTTTGCTGTTGCTGGCTGTACAGACTGGCTTGCGACTATCGGAGCTCACAAGTCTCGACCGACAGTCCATCGTCCTAAACACCGGCGCGCATGTTCGATGCCATGGCAAAGGTCGCAAGGAACGTTGCACGCCCTTAACGAAACAAACGGTCGCCACTTTGAAAACTTGGCTGAAGGAACCGGTTCGCGGGAATACGCATGCGCTATTCCCCAACGTTCATGGAGGACGGCTCAGTTCCGACGCAGTACAATACCTGCTCGCCAAATACGTCGTCATCGCCAAGCAACGCTGCCCGTCGCTGAGGCAAAAGCGCGTCACACCACACTGTTTGAGGCACAGTTCAGCCATGGAATTGCTGCAGGCAGGTGTCGATACCTCGGTGATCGCCCTCTGGCTGGGGCATGAGTCGGTGGAAACTACTCAAATTTATTTGCATGCTCATCTCGCTCTTAAGGAGGCGGCGCTCGCTAAAACGACTCCTCTAAATGGCAAGCAGGCTCGCTTCCGGCCGCCGGATGAGCTTCTGAGATTCCTAAACGAGCTGTAGAGCACCGGAGATAATGCCGAGCGCACGATCGGCAAAGCTGGCTAAAATCAAGGCCTAAGCGGCATCGCTCGGCATTTTCTGGGACTCGGCATTCTGGCGCAAATGCCGAATTCGGCATTTACGCCATGGATATGCCGTCAACACTATTCTCGACGGATACCGCGAGGATGGCGATCCCAGTATCAGGCTCGCACTATTGTCGACCTATCTCGGCCACACCGACCCAGCCCATACCTATTGGTATCTCTCGGCCGCGCCGGAACTCTTGAAACTGGCCGGTGATCGGCTGGAGCGTCACCTGGGGGGTGCCGCATGACGACGCTTGCCACGACTTTGCAGGCATTCTTTACAGATCGCCTGGTCCGGCAGCGACAAGTCAGCCCCAATACGCTCGCTGCCTACCGAGACACGTTGCGCCTGTTCCTGGTCTTTGCGTCTCGATGCTGACCCGACGTTTCATTAGCTGCGGTGGCAGCCGTGGGGGCGTCCTCCACGAAGACGAGGGTAAAGCCCCCATCACCGTCGAAGGTGACGCTTGACTTGCTGACCAGCTTTCCGGGTTTGTGCGAGAGCAGTATCGAGGTTGGGGCAGCGGACTTTACGAGACGGCGGAACAGCCGCAATACGCTGCAATAAGTCGTAACCGCCCCAGATTTGGGCGGTTTAATTGGACGAGAACTTTCCTGCTGGCACGGAGTTGTGCCGGCCGCCGCTCGCCGTTGAGCAGAAGGACCGGCGCACAGATAACGTCGTTTCCTTCGTCGACCTTTAAGAGCCCTGCGATGACTACCCCTACCGCTTCGCGGCCTTACACGTCGCGGTGGCGCCCGTAGCAATTCCGCCGGCTCGATCTCCAAGACGTCCGCGATCCTGCCGATGATCTTAAGGCTCGCGTAAAAGCCGATCTTCCCGCCTTTCTCAAGCTGGCTCAGGTAGCTCCGGCTCATCTCCGCCTCATACGCAAGATCGTCCTGCGAAAGCCCCTTGGCATGTCGCAGGCGACGCAGGTTCGAGGCGAACACGTCCCGCAGATACATGCGGAACAACGAAACCACTTGCGATATGTGCACCCCAATATACTTAACAAAGCGCAATCGCAGGTTGCTGTTCCAGCGGCCCTTTTTGCCTTGCCCGATAACGTCGTCAATCGTACATAAGCGCATGGCCGACACAGATTTTGCCTGTTCTAGACCCATATCAGCCCCCCAGCCAGTGATGGGCCGCTTCCGCAGGTCTTTCGCGCAATGTCTCGAATCTCGATCGCTCGCGTTCGGTCGTCGGCGCGTGATGACGCCTGTCGGATTCTGGATCGCCACCAAGAGGCGGATAAGAGCCGAGAACGGATCGATGTTTCTGATGCTGCCCAAGTACCCTGTGGTCGATGCGTGGGCGACACTCACTGCGGCAGACGAAACGACGGTGGCGGAGGCGTCCGGTTTCCTCAAGACTTCGGCGGCCACGCCCACGAGAAGGTTTTGAAAGAGCATCTGGAGCATCAACACACTCGGCGGCGGCCTCAAGCTTGTTTAGC
>JASHYD010000707.1 GCA_030043175.1 Xanthobacteraceae bacterium
CCCCGCGCATGCCGGTGAAACAGCGCGACTGTGAGCTCCTGCTCGAGCGCGCTCACCTGGCGCGATACCGCCGATTGGGAGAGCCCGAGCTGCTCCCCCGCATGCGTGAAGCTGCCGGCCTCGGCAGCCGCGTGAAATACCTTGAGCTTATCCCAATCCATGATCGATCGAAGTCGCCCGCGCGAACTCCCTCTCCCTGCCACGCCGCCTCCCGGGCCCTCCCCCGCGTGCGGCGGTGAGCAGGCAAGGGCATGCCGGAATCCAATTCCGGATTTACGATTGGGCCTCCCTTCCTGGAGAACCCGGCGATCTATTCAGCGGCGAGGCTTTCCATTTTGTGGGCCGCCAGAAATCGCTCCGCTTCCAAGGCCGCCATGCAGCCCATTCCGGCGGCCGTGACTGCCTGGCGGTAGACGTCGTCAGTCACGTCGCCGGCCGCGAATACGCCCGGCACCGATGTCGCGGTCGAGTATGACGCCGTCTTGATGTAGCCGTTCGCCTTCATTTGCAGCTGACCGGCAAACATCTCGCTCGCCGGCGAATGCCCAATGGCGATGAAAATGCCGTCCGTATGGACCTCCGTGACAGCACCGGTCTTGACGTTTCGGATTGCTGCACCCGTGACTTTGGGTGGGCTTTCGTCACCCCTCACCTGCTCGAGTACGCTGTCCCAGATCACCTCGATCTTGGGGTGCCGGAAGAGGCGCTCCTGCAGGATACGCTCCGCCCGGAACGCATCGCGGCGATGGACCACCCTCACCCTATTGGCGAAATTCGTGAGGAACAGCGCTTCCTCGACTGCGGTGTTTCCGCCGCCAACCACAATCACGTCCCTGCCTCTGTAAAAAAAACCATCGCAGGTCGCGCAGGCGGAAACACCATGGCCGCGAAACGCTTGTTCGGAGGGAATGTCGAGCCAGCGGGCCTGGGCGCCGGTCGCAATCACGAGCGACTCGGCAATGTAAATGTCGCCGGAATCGCATGTAATCCGAAACGGCCGCTGCCGGAGCTCCACCCGGTTGACGTGATCGGACACGAGCCTCGCGCCAACCTGGGCGGACTGCTTCTCCATTTGCTCCATCAGCCAGGGGCCTTGGATCACCTCGGCGAAACCAGGGTAGTTTTCTACATCGGTGGTGATGGTGAGCTGGCCACCGGGCTGAACCCCGCGGATCATAATGGGTTCGAGCATCGCCCGCGCCGCATAGATGGCGGCCGTGCAGCCGGCCGCTCCCGAGCCGACAATCACAACCTTGGCGTGGATACTCCCTGACATGCGTTTCCCGTTGGATTCTGCCGCCATATGGCTTCAGGTAGGGTTACGACCGCGCACCCGATATGTATGTGGTCTGCCAGTGCCATGCAAGAAACGCAAACCTTATTCTGCGCTTGGACGCGTCGGGAGCCAAAAAAGGTCAAAAGTGGACCAGGCCCTGAAGGTCCCCTCGCGCAAAATTGCCGGGGCGGCTACAGTCCACGCAATAATGTTTCGCAACCGACTTTTCCGTTGTAAAATAACAATATGCGACGCCTCGACTCTATCGACCGCAATATCTTGCGTGAACTGCAGCATGACGGCCGAATCACAAATGTGGAGCTGGCCCGCCGCGTCGGCATTTCGGCACCCCCGTGCCTGCGCCGCGTTCGCAGTCTTGAGGAGGCCGGCTACATCAAAGGTTATCGCGCGCTGCTTGATGAGAAGGCCCTCGGCTGCGAGGTAACGGCCTTCGCAATGGTGCATCTGACGAGCCAGGCCGAAGCCGACCTTGAGGCTTTCGAAGCTTTCGTGCGCTGCGAGCCGCTGGTGCGCGAATGTTGGATGTTGTCAGGCGAGGTCGATTTCGTTCTTAAATGCGTGGCGCCGAACCTCCCCCGGTTTCAGGCCTTCGTGACTGATCTCACGGCTGCTCCGCATGTCCGCAATGTCAAGACTTCGTTGACGCTACGCAATTCCAAGGATGCCCCCATGGTCCCGGTCGAGTTTCTTCGTGTCGCACCCCCCCACCGGCCGTAGTCGGGTAGCTTGAGCCAAAATGAAGGGTGTTGATGGGTCGTATCGGCAACCAACTATTACGGTGTCGCGTGATGTGCCGATCGTATCAGATTGGTCATTGGCTCGAGCGCGCGACCAGCCTGGATTGACGGCAAGCGAAATGCGGCCTGGCGAAGCTGCTCGCGCATTTCGCTGAGCATATTGGGCCGAACGAAGGCGCTGGCCTAGTGGCTCAATGGCTAGAGGTGCTGATCGTTATTACGAGTGGTCTGCATCCGAAGGTAGCCGTGCGCGGGCTATCGCCACTCGACCTTCACGACCTCATAGGCTTTGGCGCCGCCGGGGGTAACGACCTCGACATTGGCGCCTTTCTTCTTGCCGACCAGCGCGCGGGCGAGCGGAGATGTGATCGAGATCTTGCCGGCCTTGGCGTCGGCCTCAGGCTCGCCGACGATCTGCCACACCGCTTTCTTGTCAGTGTCCTCGTCGATCAACGTCACAGTGGCGCCGAATTTGACGGTCTCGCCCGACAGCTTTGAGACATCGATGACTTCGGCGCGCGCAAGCTTGTCCTCCAGATCCGCGATGCGGCCCTCGTTATGCGATTGCTGTTCCTTCGCAGCATGGTATTCAGCGTTCTCGGACAGATCGCCGTGCGAACGCGCGTCGGTGATCTGCTGAATAATACGCGGACGCTCAACCTGCTGGCGATGCTTGAGTTCGTTTTCCAGAACGGAATAGCCCGCCGCCGTCATCGGTATCTTGTCCATCGATTCTCT
>JASHYD010000708.1 GCA_030043175.1 Xanthobacteraceae bacterium
TCGCCCTGCGACAAGCCGCCGAGCGGTCCGAAATGGATCCACGAGATCAAGCACGACGGCTATCGAATACAGGCGCGCATCGACGGGCGCGAGACACGCCTGCTCACCCGCAAGGCGCTCGACTGGACAGCACGTTTTCGCAGCGTCGCGGACGCCCTTGCTGAACTTGGCCTCGGTTCGGCGCTGATCGACGGCGAAATCGTCGTCGAGGACGAGAAGGGCATTTCCAGTCTCAACAATTTGCAGGCGGATTTGAAGGCGGGCCGTCGCGACCGCTTCAGGTACTACGTCTTCGATTTGCTGTATTGCGAGGGATACGACCTCACCAAAGCAAAGCTCGTTGATCGCAAACAGCTGCTGCAAGACATTGTCACCTCCCTATCGCCGCGTTCGCCGATTCGCTTCAGCGAGCATCTTGAAACCGACGGGGCCACCATGCTGGAGCATTCGTGCCGCCTCGGCCTTGAGGGAATCATCTCCAAGCGCAAAGACCTCGCGTACCGGTCCGGGCGTGGCGACGATTGGTTCAAGGCAAAATGCCAACAGAGTCAGGAATTCGTGATCCTGGGTTACGTTGCCTCTACGGCGGCGAGCCGGACAATCGGCGCGTTAGCACTCGGCTATTATTCCAATGGCCAATTGGCTTATGCGGGCCGCGTCGGCACCGGCTGGTCAGCCCAAGTAGCGACTTCTCTCTATGGCGAGCTCAACAGGATCAAGGCGGCGAAACCCTCCCTGCGCAACGCCCTGCCGGCCGGTGCCGAGAAGGGTGTCGTGTGGACGCAGCCGCACCTCGTCTGCGCGGTCGAGTACCGCGACTGGACCCATGACGGGCTGATCCGCCAGTCCTCCTTCAAGGGTCTGCGGGAAGACAAGCCGGCGCAGGAAATCAGCCTTGAGAGCCCCATATTGCCTTCGCGGCGCGCACCCGTCGCCAGCATTCCCCCTCACCGCGCTCCGCCGCAAACCGCGAAGGGTAGGGAGGGGGTGGCGAGACGCCCGCACTCTCAGGCGAGCGCAAGGAAAGGGCGGATGGTGATGCCGATGAAAGCCGAGCCGGGTGATGTCAAGCTCTCTCATCCGGAACGAATCCTGTGGCCGGAGGCGGGCATCACCAAGCAAGGATTGGCGGACTATTATGTCGAAATCGCCGATTGGATTCTGCCGCATATTTCCGGGCGGGTCTTGAGCCTTCTGCGGTGTCCATCCGGGACGAGCAGCAAATGCTTCTTTGCCAAGCATCCCTGGGCGGGCTTGGGGGACGTGGCGCGGCGGGTGGACGTCGGCGAAAAGGAGCCGATGATGGCGATCGACAGTCTCGCCGGGCTCATGAGCCTCGTGCAGGCTGGCGTCGTCGAAATCCATCCGTGGGGCTCGCTCGCCAATCGCCTGGACCAACCGGACCGGCTGATATTTGACCTCGATCCGGGCGAGGCTGTGCCTTGGAGCGCCGTCGTCGCCGGTGCCGGTGCGGTGCGCGACCGGCTTGCCTCATACAGGCTGAAAAGTTTCGTCAAAACGTCCGGGGGGAAGGGGCTTCACGTCGTGGTTCCGATCGAACCGTCGGCCAGCTGGGCGGACGCGAAAGCGTTTGCGGCTTCAATCGCGGAGGCGATGGCCGGTGATCAGCCCGATCGCTATGTCGCCACCGTGGCAAAGCGCGCGCGCCGCGGTCGCATCTTCATTGATTTTTTGCGCAATGATCGGGGCTCGACGGCCGTTGCCGCATACTCGACCCGGGCACTGCCGCAAGCGTCAGTCTCGACGCCCCTGGAATGGGACGAACTCTCGGAAGGATTGCGATCGGATCACTTCACGATCGGCAATGTGCGCCACCGGCTTGGCTTTCTCAAGCGCGATCCCTGGCAGGGCTTTTTTGCGGTACGCCAGCGGATTCCGGTTACCTGACACGGCCATTCCTGGCATCGGAAGTCCTGGACCTGGAGGCATTTTCTGAGTATCCCTAGTCAGTGCGGCACGTTCCGGCATTCAAAATTGGGACGGCTGCGGACAGGGAGCGGCGATGTTGCGTGGCACGTACCGAGGCGGTGCGGCAGGATGCTTTGCCGTGCTCAGAGTAGCGCCTCTGGCGCTCGCAATCGCCGGTGGCGGCCTGGCAGTGGCGGGCTGCACGACCTCCGGCGATCCTGTGCTGGGAGTCATCGCCGGACCTGGGCAACGCACCGTTGCCTTCGAGTCGATCGACGGACCGCCCGAACCGCTGTTTCGCAAGCTTGTTGCACAACTCGGTGAGGAGGCGAGCGCCCAGCGCGTCGCAATGGTGTCGCGGCAGGCGGCCGCGCAATATCGGATTCGGGGCTATTTAGCTGCCCACGTTCAGGGCAAGAAGACCACCATCACCTGGGTGTGGGACGTCTTCGATGCCGACCATGAGCGCGCGGTACGGCTCTCCGGTGAGGTGCCGGGCGCGGTATCCGAACGTGCCTGGGCTGCTGCCGATGACGCCGTGCTCACTCATATCGCCCGGGACGGAATGACTCGACTCGCGGCATTTTTGGCCGGCGGTTCGGTGCCGCCGGGCGACTTCGCGCCGTCGCGAGCGGATGCATCTGTCGCGTCGGCGGCCGACGCGCAAGGAACGCTCGCCTACCTGCCGCGGCAGTAGCGGCCCCCTGCTCACGTCACGGTAATTTACGCCTCCCGAGTTTGGTACTTGCGTTCGCCGCCGTGGCTTTACGCGCCTTCTCGATAATCCGTGCAGCATTGCTCTATTGCGTGCCTTGGTGCCGGCCGCTTGCGCAACCATCTGGCGTGGCGCCCCAGGAGGCTTGCTTGGATAATGATTACCAGTCTCCGCTAAACCACATCGTAGTCGAGCGGACTTGCATCACGTGCGATGGTTTGCGGTCGCGCCGAGCCGTCCACATGGACTACAGCCGCGATGCGCTTGCGCCAGACTGGCCGCACGTTGCACGTGATCGTCATGAAGCGGCAGGCATAGGCATTGACGCAATTGGCATCGAACACGTCGGCTGCCTTCTCTTCCAGGACTACGGGAGCAAACGGCATATGCGGCTAAGCCGCTCATTGAGAAGGCCATGCGTTTCGCGCCGACACCGATTGGCGAGAATCGAACCGGCACCGAGAGCACCCGGACCGTAACGACTATCGAAATCTTAGACGATGTAGTTTGAATTCTTCATGGTTGCACGATTATGAAAAAACCGAGTGAGCAGCAATGCGTCAATTGATGATGACCGTGACGGCTCTCGCGGCGTTGCAGCTATGGCGGCCACAGCACAGGCTGAGATCCTCCATGGGGGGCCGGTGAAGAACGGAAATCAGTGCTTCAGGTATTCTGCCGGGAGTGACAAGGACGGGCGGTTTGGCACGTGGGGCACCTGTCCGCAAGCAGCGACCGTAAGGCCGGCCGCTGCGTCTCGCCTGCTACCGTCAGATTTAAGGGGGCCTGATCGGCAACTTGAGGGGCGGGACGGTGCGCGTTAACGCCAGCGCATGAAACGTTGACCTCGGATGAGGGACGGTATGCGATGGATTTTTTGAGTTTGCCGGGCGAGAGCCGCTAGGGGATCATGTATTCCTGCGGGAGTCATGGTGGGCTTGTGGCCTGGGACGTGATCCGAGGGCCGTTCCGTTCCCCCGGGAGTATCCGTTCCCCCAGGAGTAGAGGTGCGTTGTTTGGGACCGCGAGGGTTCGCCAGCGTGGGGCCTTCCATTGAAATTCGTGGCGGCCATATCGGTTGCTTCGGGGGCGGGCCCGATGTCGCCGGCTATTGCGGGGCGGACGAGGTGCTCCCGAGTCGATGATCCTGGCGTAGCGCGGCAGGAACTGGCGCACCGCAACGGCTGGAAACATCCGGAGCCGTGACCTCCTGATCGGTCGTGCTGACCCTAAATAGCAGGCAGATCACTGATCCCTCAAATTGGCTGGTGATTCCGCTTGTGCGGTGAACACGCGCCACGATAAGCGTGCAGCAGATCATTCCTGCGTTTCACGCCATGCCCAGGCGAACTTCTGATCGGCTTGGACCGTCGCCCTTGCGACCGGTCGATCGAGGCTGATGACGCCCAGTCCGCCGGGTCGGGTCGCGCTCAGCCGGGCCGCCCGTCGTGGGACCTTGAATAGGCGCCGATTTTGCGATGATTGGTTCGCCGATGGTGCGCCCGCCACCAAGGTGCTGTCCCTGGTATTTTTTTATTCTTTAGTCTTTTCAAATCGTTAGTCCATGCCAACCAACCTGGCCGTGATTGCAATTAACTAAGCCGCTCAACGCAAATTACGAAGATATGCGCGAGATGGTAGAATTTCGGCACGGTTGGCCGGATTGAGCCTGAGACCGGTCCGAAAAACCGCCGGGACAATAGATCGCCCCATATTGCCATGGCCATAACGTAATTGTTATGAAGCCCCCGGATGGTCTCTCTTTGAATCCGTGGCGTTTTCCGATGGCGAACCTGTGAGCGTCTGGCCTGGAAATATCGCTATGGTTGCGCCCGGAACCACGACCACCGGGGGGGCGTGATGGCGGGCGCGAACGGGGCGATCAAGCTCGTCGCTGGCAATTCCAACCCGCGCCTGGCCGAGGCCATTGCGGCGCGATTGCGCACCCCCTTGGCCAAGGCCGTGGTGCGGCGTTTCGCCGATATGGAAATCTTCGTCGAGATTCTGGAAAACGTGCGCGGCGCCGACGTTTTCGTCATCCAGTCCACCTCCTATCCGGCCAACGACCACCTGATGGAACTGCTGATCATTATCGATGCGTTGCGTCGCGCCTCGGCGCGCCGCATCACCGCGGTGGTGCCCTATTTCGGCTATGCCCGCCAGGACCGCAAACCCGGCCCGCGTACGCCGATTTCGGCCAAGCTGGTCGCTAACTTGATCACCAATGCGGGGGCCGACCGGGTGCTGACGCTCGACCTTCATGCCGGGCAGATTCAGGGCTTCTTCGATATTCCAACCGACAACCTGTACGCCGCCCCGGTGATGGTGCGCGACATTCGCGAGCGTTTCGACCTGCCCAATGTGATGGTGGTGTCGCCCGACGTCGGCGGCGTGGTGCGTGCGCGCGGCCTCGCCAAGCGCATCAACGCACCGCTCGCGATTATCGATAAGCGGCGCGAGCGGGCCGGCGACTCCGAGGTTATGAACGTGATCGGCGAGGTCGAGGGGCGAACCTGCATCCTGGTGGACGACATCGTTGATTCCGGCGGCACCTTGGTCAACGCCGCTGACGCTCTGATCGAAAAGGGCGCAAGGGAGGTCTACGCCTACATCACTCATGGCGTGCTGTCGGGGGGTGCGGTGGCCCGCATCACCGCCTCCCAACTCAAGGAACTGGTGATCACGGATTCGATCCAGGCGAGCGAGGCCGTACGGGTCGCCGTCAACATCAGAGGACTGTCGATCGCGTCCCTGCTTGGCGATGCGATCGGCCGCACCGCGGCCGAAGAGTCGGTATCGAGCCTGTTCGATTGATCGTCGAAACGTCCCGCCCGCTTTGCACGCGTCCCGAGTCAACTTGTCGCACACACTTTTTCAGGCAGGCTTGTGGAAGGTCTCGTAAACGCCGTTGCGGCGTTACGCCGAATCTTAGAACACTCGGCGAGTCAAATACTTCCAATACGGGGGATGAGCGGCCCGAGCGGGCCGCTCATGATTCAAGGCCCGCCCCTCCCAGCCTCCCAGCCGTGCGGGGTGTCTCTGATGACCCTCCCGCTTGCGGGCGAGGGTTAACCCAACTTTACGCAAAGTAGGGTTAAGGAGGCAGACCTGCGTCGGACGAATCCCGGCGCCGCCCGGACTGTGTTGCCTTGGCTAGCGCCTGGCGTTGAAACTGTTTTTTAGATGATAGGTGACTTGGACATGCGGCAGGCAGATATCGAGAAGCAGAACACCAATCCGGTGGATGTCGTTGAACGGCTGGCGGCCGTCAACGAGTGGTCGTTCGCGCGCGCCAGCGACGACGAAGTCACGCTCGTGGTCGCCGGCCGCTGGACCGACTACCAGGTCTCGTTCACCTGGATGCCGGAGATCGAGGCGCTGCACCTTGCTTGCGCATTCGATCTGAGGGTGCCGGAGCGACGCCGTCCCGAAGTGACTGAGCTTGCGGCCCTCGTCAACGAGCAGCTTTGGATCGGACATTTCGACGTCTGGTTCAAGGACGGCATCATCATGTTCCGCCACGCGCTGGTGCTCACGGGCGGCATCGAGGCCGCGGATGCGCAGTGCGAGGCTCTGCTCGGCATTGCGTTAAATGCCTGCGAGCGCCACTACCAGGCGTTCCAATTCGTGCTGTGGGCTGGCAAGAACCCCCGCGAAGCGCTGGAAGCGACCATGTTCGAAACCCGCGGCGAGGCGTGACAACAAGGCGGTTTGGTAGGGCGGCCCTGTGCGCGCCCCGTTTGCGCCATCGCCATGCAAGTTTAGTCCGAATCGGGTGCAGGTGACCGGATTGGCCGAGGCGATCGGCTACGCCTTGCGCTGCACGCGCCGAACCAGATAATTGAAGTTGATCACGAACTGCTCGGGCTGGGAGATTTCCTGCTTGAGCTTGTCAATGTCGGCGCGCGCGACTGCGGGGTCGCCGTTGCCGGCCGCCTCCGCGATCATCTGCACCTTGGCTGCGGTTTCCAGCATGATCACACTGATCACCGCCTCCTCGATTGAGGCGCCGACAACGGCGACACCGTGGCTCTTGAGCAGCACGGCCCGGTGTGGGCCGAGCGCTGCCGCCACCCCCTTGCCCATGGCTGGGGTGCGAATGAGCGCGATGGTGTCGGTGTAGACGCCGAGCGCATCGCAAAACAGCGCGCTCGGCTGGCTGTAGCACCCGAGCGGACGGCCGCTCGCCGACAGCGCCACTGCATAGGGCGGGTGGGTGTGAATGACACTCTGCACGTCTGCCCGCGCCTTGAAGATCTCCGAGTGGATAAAAACTTCGCTGTGGCGCCGCGCCGTGCCGGCCACAACCTTGCCGTCGAGATCGATGGTGAGGATGCTTTCCATCGTAAGCTCATCGAGCCCGACGCTGTGCGGCTTCATGAAGAACCGCGAGGGATCGTCGGGCAGCCGCACCGAAATATGACCACGCGTAAAATCGTCCTGACCTTCGGCGACGAGGACTTTGCCGGCGAGGACGAGTTTCTGTTTGATGTCGTTGTGAGTCATTGCGATCAGACCACCTATTTCATTTAAGCCCGGTTGATTTCTGGGATGCGCTGCAGTTTCAATCACTTAAGACCTTGATAGCTTGATAGCGTCCCAGAAAAGCGGGCTGGGACGGCGCCGGGACGCCGGCAACAAAAAAGGCGACCCGGTCGGGACCGCCATGCCGCTGCTATACTGCCGATATGGCCAAGAAACCAGAACCGCCGAAGCCGATCGTCTGGAACGTCTACAAGATCGCCAGCAACTTTTGGTGGCGATGGTACAGCGACTAGGCGGGTTTATTTCTACGCTGAGTCTGGACGCTTGCTGTACCGGCACATGTGATGTCCTTGGGTGACCGACATGCGCGATTTACTGGACATTTTCGCGCGCTGGTAGAATTCCCTTGCGCAGCGCAATGGCAAGTTAAAGTTTCGGACGCAGCGAGAGGCTGCCGAGTTCATTCGCCGTGTCCATAACGAAAATGGCGGCCCTAACGAAAAAATTGTGGCTATGCGTCAGCGATATGATGATGTGGCCCGTGCCAGAGCCGCCTCGCACTCGCCTCGACCTGACGAAGGTGGACATCAGGCCGTTCTCATCGTAAATCGATTCTGCTGCGGCAGACGTCCGCTCGATTCGTTCCTTAAAAACAAGGCGAAGAAAGCCGTCCGGCGACACGAGCTTCGGGCGTTCTGCGCCCATCTTGAAGACTCAGAGAACGTTCTTGGGTACTACGCCCTTCAGGTGGGAACCGACAGTGTCGCCGAACTTCCTGATGTAAATAAAACTACTACTTGAGAACCTATACGGCGTTTCCGGCAATGCACTTAAACTTTTCTCGCCGTTGACGAGACCGTGAGACGGCAGGGACTCGGGCAGCATCTGTTGATGGACGTCTTTTCCAAAGTAGCCCAGCTATCCGAGCACGTTTGATTTTATGCACTCACGCTTCAATCGCTGGATGACGATTCGACAGCCTTTTACAAAAACCTAAATTTGGCGAAGAAACCCGAATCGAAGCTCTTCTGGTTGACCTATCGTCATTTCGATGGCCGTGCTGCCGGTGTGTTTGCGCTCGAGTCTCGCGGCCTTCTCCACGCACGCCTGGTGGCTTTGCTGGCTGGCGCCGATCGAGCATGTGGTGCCGCGCAATGTTAAATACAACATAAGATAACATAGCGCTGTACAATTGCATCTCGTCGCAGTACCGTAACGATGGCTATCCTCGGGGACCAGCCTGGATCGCCCACGCGGAACGGGTGCGAGGGTGCCATCGGCCAGCGTTATTCTTACCGATTGCCTTTTTCTTGAACTGTCGGGCGAGCAGGTGAGTGTGAACCAATTAGCCATCTGAGCACACAAAGAAATTGCAGCGGGAAGCTGCACGAAACCAGCGGAGATACTTTAATGGATAGGGCCGTTGCTCTCGGTTGTGCTGCGTTCGCCCTGGCGAGCGGGATACTTCCAATATCGTCAATCTCTGCGTCGGCCGCCCCCTACTCGGCTGTCAAACAAGCTTGTGATAATATGAACAAGGAAAAAGCCGGCAGTTGCAAGATGGAACCCCTCAAGTGGATGTCGGGGTGCGCCGGGAACGCCTGTTTTGAGTGTCCCACCGACGGGAGGAGATTGTGCTTCCCTCCTCAAGGCAAGGGCAATACCAGCTTTACGGTTAAGGGTAACGACGGCAAGCCACTAGTGGTTACGGTGTCTACTTCGGGCACCAACGTTGAGGCAGTCTTAAAGGGGTGCGATACTTTCGCAAATCAAAAGCTCGGCACGTGCAACTACAGCAAAATTATTAATCGCGGGGTAATCGGAGCTACCGCGAATACTAAGTTCACATGCCTCGACACGACCAGCTCAACCGAGTGTACGGGATCGCCGCCGAAGTGAATGAGCGGGACAGCCGCCACAGGCGTCACCACCGTCGCAGGCACAAGCCTACAGGCTTGTGCGACGCGGCCGCGTTACGACGGTGGTGGTGACGCACCGTTTAGTGCGAAACCGTCGCAGCGTCGCTTGCGCCGGTTGCGACACTTGGTTCACCAGACTCAGTCCACTAATACCAATTCTCACATGAGGTGCGCTGATCGTGCGTGGCGCGGGGCCGTGAGCCCTTCCGAGACCAGCGGTAGGTGAGCTTGTTCTTCTGCCCGACCCCGCATTTCGTCCTGAAACCACACTTCTGCCCGGCGCGAGCTTCGGGCGGACTTCCGCCACGCGTACAGAGAAGTTTTTTTAAATGCCTCCACGGCCTCGGGGTCCTGTCTGTAGGCCTTCGGACGGGCGCTGAGATGTGAGAAGTCTAGGTCCTTGAGGGCACGATAGATGGTGTCGTCCGATACCGAGATGCCAGACTCCTCGTGCAGCCGCAGGATCAGATCGCAGGCCCGCCATCGCACCACGCCATGGATTGCCGGGATCGGACCTTCGTCTACGATCCTCGCAAGAAACGCCGGTGCGTGGCATTGAACTCGGGCAAAACGCCCGGCGAGGGAATATTGATGAGACCGTTCGCTCCTTGATCATTGAACCGGATCACCCAGCGTCTGCCGATCCATCCCGCCGATCTTTTTGCCGCCTCGGCCCGCGAGGCTCCTTCCAGCACTGCGCAATCGCCAACAACCGTCGCGCCTGCGCGACCTCCTTCGCTTGTTTCGCAAACCGGCGAACCTCGCCGGCCACGTCCCGGCATGATCGGCAGGTTTCTCGATGACGGCGATCTCCAGAAGCTGCACCGGATGCTGATCAAGAAGAAGCCGCCCCATCGGTGCGGCGGCGGACGGCCGCGGAGCGCACAGTTGGCAAGTCATGAGCCGCCGCAAGGGCGCGGAGCCTTGCAGGAATCTCATTGCGGCCCATCGCGTAGTGCGCATTGCTAGGTTGCTAGCCGACTGGCAAATTTACGCCGAGGCGTCTTTGTAGAACGCCTGTACAAGCAAAACCCGAAAGTATTTCATAGCGTGCCATTGCGCGGGGCCGACGGTCCCTTTCCGAAAGACTGAATGACGAATTGCGGACGACCTCATGGCCACCCATGCCGTCGAATGACGACAACCTCCCTGATGCTTGACCGCCGCCGCAGGCCAAACCTCAAACGGATCCAGCGCCGCCGAGTGCACCGCATTCGTCCGGGGGGTACAAGAGATGACCGACCCGACCGGCACGATGGGAGTCAGGGTCGGTCAACCGCCCGGCCGGATCGGTCCACCCTGTCCGGTCGGGCGGTACTACGTCGTAGTTAGCAGGCGACATCATCGCTGAGGGGTGCGGGATGTGAACTGTGACAATTACTAGTCGTCACGGGCGTTGCCCCGAAGCCGATAAGGCGCAGCATCTACAAGATCGCAGCTCGCAACCCGCGACGTCTTCGATATCGGCGACGTTCTGATCTGCGTCCGTGCAGACGGCGACAACCCCCACGAGCACGGTTTCCCTTCGATCTGCTCCCGCCGCTGACGGACTCGTCAATGATCGCCCCTCTGCCCACTCTGTTAATTGTGTGTTAACGTGATGATAGGGGGGGCGATCATGCGAAACGTCACCATCGTCAGCCTTACCGTCACGCTAGGTGGCTGCGCCATCGCGGCCAAGATTGATGCGCGAAACGACTACCGCACTTCGGTCACCGCCTACATGGAATGCCTCGCCACTCATACGCCGAAAGACTGCGAAGGTCTACGCCTCGCTATGGAGGCTGATGAGCGACAGCACAACGCCCCGGCTGCGGACACCGCGGGCGGAAAAGGCACAGCGGACATAAACATTCAGAATCGGTGATTCCGGTGTTCTGCCCGACGTGCGATGGCGGGCAGCAACATCTCCCAAATGGGTCATGTGGGCTTGGCCTCGGTTCGCCACAATCAGATTTTTGTATGTGGGAGATTTCGGGCTTCATGTTCAGTGCGTCATCAGGTTTTTTGACTGCGGCCCTGTTCGGCGGCGTCAAAGACGCAAAAAAACAACTCACACATGTGATGACCGATTCCGCCCTTCTGTCGATCGTCAGCACGGTCGGCAGCGGGGCGGGATTTTGGCTCGCCTCAGTGAGAGGTTGATTATGAGAACAGTATTGCTTGCCGTTGCTGCCGTGCTCTTCGGGGGCGGCGTTGCTTCTGCGGGTCCTCGCGAAGTACCTCCGTTGGCCGTCGCTGACCGACAAGGCCTCACCGGGCTCTCGCCGTCCCCAGGTGTGGCAATCACGCTTGCCCCGCTGGAGCCCGGCATTCTCGCCGGCACACGGACCACAGCAAACGGGAGCACTTTCACCGGCGTTGTCCTACAGCCAGGGCTCTATCGGGTTAGCTGGAGCTGGATTGGTGCTGGTTGGCCGGTAGTGAACGTCGGTTATCCCCCACTCCTGCAGCCGGAGCTCAATGGCGATCCGCAAGTTTGGCAGGGGCCAGGGATCTCGCCGGCTGTTCCGTTTATTGAAGGATTGATCGAGGTCACCGCGGCAAATTCCGTGCTGCAAGTTATCGTCCATCCTGGAAGTGGCCCCGTTATCACGGGTAACTGTCAGCTGATTGTCCAGCAGCTACAATAACGGCCTTCTGCGCCGTCGTGCGATGGTGGCCAGCGGGGCGTGAATAAGCACTGATAATTTCGACTTTCTGCCCGGCAGCAATGGCGGGCAGTGGGGCGAGATTGGCTCGCCGAATGGAGACTATTCCGATGAAGAAATTGCTACTTGCGACCGTATTTGCGGCAATTGCGGGCGCCGCGCTCGCTCAACAGGGCACTGCGCAAGACGCCAAGGCGATGCTGGAAAAGACAGCGGTGGCGATCAAAGCCGACCGTGAACTGACGCTCAACCAAATCAGCCGGGGCGAAGGCGGCTTCAAGCACGGCGACATTTATCCGTTCTGCACTCGGCTGTCTGACGGCAAGGCGCTGGCATCCCCTCCGATCACGGTGCCGATCGGTGCCGACGTCAGGCACCTCACAGATACGACCAGCAAGGATTTCGGCGTGGAGATGTTTGCCGCATGGGCAAAGCCGGAAGGCGTCATCACCACGGTGGATTACCAATTCCCCAAGCCCGGCACGAGCGCCCCGTCGTTTCCCAAGCAGTCATTCCTCATGAAGGTGGCACCCGATCTCGGGTGCGGCGTCGGCTACTACAAGTAACACCAATAACGACTTGTTGCCCTGCGTCCTACCGTAGGGCAGCGGGGCGAGATTGGCTCGCCGAACCAGGAGTAAATGTTATGAGGCAAGTTTTGATTGCCGTTGCGTTATTTTGCCTGGCAGGAACCGCGCTCGCCGAAGACAAACAGCAGGTTTCTTTCAAAATTCCCAATGGAAACTCCAAGTACATCGTGTCGCAGAACGTCGAGATCGGAGATGTGCCCAACCACGTCGTTCGGGTGTTCGACACCGTTGCCGCGATCCCCAAGGGCGCTGTGACCGTCAACGGGCTTGCGCTCGTCGAGGTCTCCAGTCGCGGTACCGGCGACCTGATTGATGGGCACGGCGGCAGCAACAACGGATACATGATCTTTACAGCCGAAAATGGCGACAAATTCTTTTCGCGCAACGGCCTCGTGGCGCAGCGGGTGTCGGGAAAGCTGCTTGTCACGTGGAGCGGCGCCATCACCGGCGGCACCGGAAAGTTCGCAGGCATTCAAGGATCGACCCGCTCCGTCTCCAATTTCGACCCGAACCCCGGCGGCGTCCCATCTAACACGTCGTACGACATTGAATATTCGATCGGCCACTGAACCGGCCTTGAGCACCGTTGTGCGATGGCGGCGCAGCGGGCGCGATTAAAAGGTGAGCGCCATTACAGGAGTAGAAGATGAAGCAGTTCTTATTGGTTACCGTAGCCGCTTGCGTATTCTCAGCCAATGCATTTGCGGACGAAACAATTAAATACCGCGGCGCTTTCCACATGACAGCGGTGCAGTCGCAAGACGCTGGAGATGGCGAAGGACACGCGCTGTCCCTGTTAAAGGGACAGGGACTTTCTCTGCTGCCCGACGGCGGGGCCGCTCTCACTACGTTTACAAGCATCACCGATTACTATCACGGCGACGGACCGTTCACAGTGTATTTCGAGACATCGTTCGCTGACGGTTCGATGCTTTATTACAGGGGCAATGGACAGGCTACGGTCAAGGGCACGGTGACCGAGCTGAAGATACCCCTTACCATCATCGGCGGCAAAGGGCGTTATGCCGGCGCCAAAGGCGATGGCATGGCCACTGGCGTCCGATATCAGGCATTGCCAGGTGCCGGTGCCGAAATTGCCAGTGAGGCGACCATCAACGTCAAGAAGTAATTCTATCGTAATGCCCTGGTGGTGCGATCACCGAGAAGGAAACCGCCTAACAACACAGCCGCCCCCGGCAACGAGGGCGGCACTTACACGGAGGAGAAATTGAACCACATAATAACGCTGAAACAAAGGCACCGAAACGATCACGCTTTCCATCACTCTGCCGGCAGACGAAATGCGCCAGCTGCGCAAGTCCCTTGCGATCAACCAGCACGCGCGAAATACGCATGGTGCGATGACGCTCGATAAGCTGGCCCAGTTCTGGTTTGAAGACGGCGCTGCCGCAATGCGAGACAACACCACATGGCAGGGCGGCCATGCCGCGCTTGTCCTTTCAGAACATGGATGCGGAACCTGTCGTCGCCAACGCGATAGCGGCCGGGATTACCGCGATCAAGTACACCAACTTCAAGGACTCCGTGCCGGATCTCAACAGGTGCGATGCCTATCTGGCGGTGTGGAAGCAGATGTATTGGTGGCAGCAATCGGCATTTCCTCCGCCTCCACCGCCGCCGCAGGCTGCACCGCAGAAGCCGCTACCGAAGCGGGTTTCCTAGGAAAACTAAAAAATTTAAGCGTCCCAGATTGTGGCGCAACAGGAACAAACACCCAGCCACCTATTTCATTTTGATAAGGTTTGAGGGCCGAACGGTGCGCCAATCATGGCCGCGTTTGTGCGGTTAGCGCAAAACGACACGCGCACGTTCGCAGTGCCGACCACACATGAGTGCCCCTCTCCCGGCTTGCGGCGAGAGGGGGTCCTTCCTCGACTTCAGACGAGCTGACAGCGCCCTCTAATCCCGCGGCTGAATGCGCACCAGCCAACCCTCGTGGTCCACATACCAGACCGTCACTGGGTCCGTCGAATTGTCGATCCAGGTTTCGCGATCGATGCCGTAAGGCTCAGGTAGCACGTATTCGGTGAAGCTCACGGTCTTGGGGTCAAACCGCAGGTAGCGGCCGGAATGCATCTCGCCGGCCCATACCTCGCCGTTTTTGTCGGTCTGAGCCGAATA
>JASHYD010000709.1 GCA_030043175.1 Xanthobacteraceae bacterium
GGATGAAAGGGCCTGGATGCGCTCCGAGAAGCGCTCGACGAAATCTTCGGGGGTTCTGGCGGCGGTCTGATGAGCGATCGAGTCCACGACGCTGAGCATGTTCTTGGCGCGATGATTGACCTCACGCATGAGGAGATGTTCTTTTTCCTCACGCTCCTTGCGTTCGGTGATGTCCTGAACGGTGCCACCCAGGCTCACAGCCCGTCGCTCGGCTCCGACACCTTCAAAATATGCAAGCGCGTTATCCTCTACCCAGCGGACGGTGCCGTCTCGCCGCCGAACCCGGTACTCATGATGGCCGTACGGCGTCGGATTGACAGGATCGAGCGCCGCCTGGCGGTTCGCCCAAAACCGTTCCGTGTCGTCGGGATGCACCTGCTTCATGAGGTCCTCGATCGATATTTCATCAGCGGTCACCTCAAAAATTTCCTTAAAGCGCGCATCGCCCGAGCCCATGTGGCGGAGCGGATCGTATTGCCACCACCCAAGCCGGGTCGCATCGAACGCGAGCTGTAGGCGATCCTTGCTGACCTGAAGCTGATCCTTGCTCACCAGAAGCTGATCTTTGCTAGCCTGGAGGTCTTGCTCCGTCGCGTGTCGCTGCATAGCAGCCTCCCGAAGCTCCGCCATCAGCGTGTTCACCTCGGTGACCGGGGTTTCGTCCAACCGTATCGGAGCGTGCTCTCCCAAAACGGTTGCGCGCGCCACCTGGCCGACCGAGCGCGAGATGATCCGGCCCAGCCATAGTGCCAAAGCAACCACCACCGCGATCGCGAGCAACGCCAGCAGGCTGAGGGTCAGCCATAACGCTCGAACCGGAGCCTCCAGTAGAGCCTTCGGCGCCCACACGGCGGTTTCCCAGCCGGCCAATTCCGACCGCACGTAAGCCTGCAGCGATGGTCGCCCTTCGGAGTCGAGAAACTCGAAAAAGCCGCCGCGTCCTGCTCGATGCCATTGGGCCGGCGGCAGCTCCTTCCCGATAAATAAATCCTCCTGTTCGGACCGCGCGATGATGCGGTGCGCGGCGTCAGCAACCGCTGCCAGCCAGCCTGCCGGCATGTCATTTGCGGCGACCAGGCTTAAGACGGCGCGCTGATCTTGTGACCTCCCGAGGACATATCGGCTCTCGCCGTCGATCTCGACCGGTACCGTGACGCCGTAGAGAAACTGGTCGGAGACGGGGGCCATGAACAGGCCGGTCACTTGCGGCTTACCGCTTGCGAAGGTCCTCTCTACAGGTTTCGGAGCAACCGCCTTTGGTAAAGGTTTGCCGAAGGGCACAAAGGTATTGACGAGTTGCTGCATGTTGCGATCGATCAGCACGATATTGCCACGTTGCTGCAACGCCAGCGAGGCTTCGGCCTGGCGCTGGAATTCGGCGAAGTCGCCTTGGCGCAGCGCCGGCGAGGCCGCCAAAGCCTGCAGCCTCTCGATCTCGCCGATGATCTCGCGGTCAACTCCCGCCGATAAAATGCGCGCCTCACTCATCAGTTCATTCTGAACGAGGCGGACCTGCCCGATGGCAATGCTGAGCCCCGCGTATGTGCCGAATAGCAGAAGCGGCGTGATGATCGCGCATCCGAGCACGATGTGCAGATGCCATAACGGCCTCGGCCTGCGCAGCGCGGGCATCGTTCCGATCTGCAAGATGATGCCTGCGGCGATGCAAAACAGCCCGATGATGGTCGGCAAGGCGGGTGGCTCGATTGAGCCGGAGAGCAGATCGAGGCCGGTCAAGTAGATATTGAGCAGGGCATACACCGCCCCCATGCCGGCAAGGCCGCCGAATGCTGTCGCGGCGAAGTGATACCCTTCAAGGCGGCTGAGTGCGAGCGAGGCGCCCGCAAGCCCTAGCGAGACCGCCATTGCGTTGGTGCCGGGCACCGCCACCCGCGGCACCAGCAAGCGGTTGATACCGAAATCGATGCCGAGTAGATCAAGCGCAGCCAGAACGGCCGCCGCCAGGCCGACCGCGACGGCGAAGCGCGAATTCCTGCCAGGACAGATGAGCCCAAGGCCGAGGGCCCCGAGACACGCGGCCGTCACGGGTTTCATGGCAGGGAAGCCCACACCCCAGCTCGCCAGCGATGGCAGCCCCGCCCACCAGCCGATAAACGCCGCGGCGGCAATTGCCATTGCTGTGAAGCCAGCAGCTTCGCTCGCGCGTTGTCTCTTCAGATTGCCAGCCTGACCGAAGAACTTCGTCACGTGGGCTCCAGACGGGGAAACCGTGGGCCGGCAGGCGCTCCCGGACGAAGGGTCGAACCTGTCCGGCGACGTTTCCAACATAAGCAGCTGCGCGCATGGGGCTACATCTGCGCAATAATTTTGTCGAAGCGGGAACAGGAGGGCTTGGTTGAGAGTTGACTCTGAGCACATCAATGGCAAATTAGGCGCTACTCGGTTGATCCGAGTTTGTCATTTGATCAGAGGCGGGAAGCGAAATAGTGCAATGCACACCGTCCGCCTCCATCGCAAACATCGTTTGCGCATCAAATTGATAGGGCAACACCCGTTCGATCAACTCTCTTCCTTGCCCAGTGCCCTGCGGGTTGGCACCCAAGGGCGGCATCTCAACGCCGCTTTCCTTCCAATCGAGATGAAGCCGGGGCTTTCCACTTTCCCCTACGGTTTCCAGTTGCCAGCGGACGGTGAGGCGCCCATTCGGTTGCTTGAGTGCGCCGTATTTGAGCGCATTGGTCGCCAGCTCGTGCAAGGCCATCACCAGGGGTTGGACTGCGCTGGAGTGTAGTCCAACGCCTTTCGGTCCGTCGAGCGTGACCGATCCATTTCCGCCCACGCGAGTGGGCTGCGCGGCTAGCTCGGTATTGATCAATTCATCGAAAGTGACCTGGCCGCCTGCTTCCGCACGAAAGAGCAACCCCTGCGTACGGCCTAGAACTTCAAGGCGATCCTGAAAGCTGTTTTCGAAATCGTCGAACGTCTTGCTCGTCTTCAGTGTCCTCTTGGCTATTGTGCCAACGATGCTAATGAGGTTCCGTGTGCGGTGCTGGAGTTCCGCAACCACCGCCTTTAGACGCTCTTGGCTCTCACGCAGCGCCGCGCTGCGCTCTTCAACGCGCAGTTCCAGATTGTGGGTAAGCTCTCGGTATCGCTCGAGAGTCAATCGCAGCCCGGCAATCAGAAGCACGTAGAAAAATGCTTCGAGGATAAACAGTATGAGGTCCGCTGCGTCAGCGCTCCGTTCAATGTAGAATGACAAGCGTGGCGATATCACGAAGATATCGGCCGCAGCGGCGCTCAACATAACGCAAAAAAGGCCCGCACCGAACCCGCTGATCAGTGTTGTGATTATGATCGCGGGAAAGAACGTAATGAATGGAACGCCGTCAACGTACGGATCGATCCCGATCCGTAACGCGGTGGCAATCGCGGCGCATAGAAATGTAAAGGCGTAGGCCCCGAAGCTGCCCGGGCGAAGGGCGGGGACGTCGAGGTACATTGAATCAAGTCTCGGCATCTCGTCGGGACCTCTTTCAAGCGGGTCCCGGCTCCCGCGGGTTGGGAGACCCGTCTTAGCCCCAAGGGTGGAACTCCGCCGTCCCGGTCCAGTTGCGGGACGCCGTCGCGTACCCGTCGGAAATGGCTGCAGCCAGCTTCCCGTGGTTCCAGGATCTTGGAGCTTTCGCATGGGCCGGGCTCTGTCGGCCGGATTGAAGCTGCTTGCCTTGCGGCTGATACTTGCAGCATGGCCGAGAAACCGGAACCGCCTAAGCCGGCGGCACCAGAGCCGTCTGGCTTGGCACCCTAGAGGCCCTTGACGAAGCCACAGCGATCGTGAAGGCCGCAGCGGAATTTAAGGTGCTGGCAAAAAGGCTGATGGCGGTGAGACAATGACCCGTGGTAAGGGTGAAATCACTCGTGGCGATCTCAATCGCAAAACAAAAAGCGGCGCCGGACTGCGCCGCCACCCATCACGCTTCTGGCCGAACAGCCGGACGAAAACGAGGACCCCGCCGGCTGATCTGGCCAGCCGGCCGGGCTTGATGGTGAATACTACAAATGGCAGTGCTATTTCGTGTCAGACCTGGGGCGACTTGCGTGCGCCGTGCCTTGGCCGACGAAGTTCGCTCAATGACCCGACCTCTTGTAGGGTCGGTAGAAGGGGTTTCGTATGCACTCGCCGCCAAACCCCCGACTCCGCCCATCCATGGCACATTGCTCCCGGCTCGAAAACACGCATTCGAGGCCTCTACTATCCCCCCTGATGCACCAGGGATAGCTTACGGAGGCCTGAGCCTTTCCTCCTCCGAACGCCGCCAGTGCCGCGCACAATGCCAATCCGGCGATTACCGACTTCCTCATGTTCGTCTCCTCTCGTTTCGGGGCAATCTCGGTTGATCCGGCTCACAGCTGCCCCTGGACACTGGAGATAGATTGGCAGCCGGCTGCCACCATTAAATTGGCGTTTAGAAGATTAAATTCGCTGTTAATGTCGTTCGGTGCTACCGAACGAGCCATGTTCGGCAACAGCGTTACACGACACACGTTGGTACGCCTTATCCGCGCCGGCCGTTGGCTCGGCCCAGGCTGCTTCGCCGGGTCGTCCAGGCCGAACAGGTCCTGTCCAGCCCGACACCTCCGCTTGCTCTGCTCGCGCGACAAAGAATCGGCGCCCGTCATCGACGGTTCGTTGCTGATCTGCAATGCTCAGCAGGTCGGACGCCGGCGAGCGTTGCCCCGGAGTCTCGAGCGAGCAGCACTCGTGGGATGGCCGGACGGCCGCTCGGTTCCTTTGCAGCACCAAGTTTTCATCCGCGTCCTCAGCAGCTATGTGTTCGGTGGAGGCGGCGCCGGTCATGCCCAGCGGCCGCGATGCCGCCGGCGATAGCGTGCATGCACCCGGGTGTACCCTGACAGTGATGACGGACGAGTGGCACGCCGGACGGGAAGCGGATCGAACCACCGGCGAGAGACTTTGCGAGGAGATAAACTGTGACGAGCTCGTCGTTGAAGAAGCGAACCCCGGGCGAACCCCCGATCACCTCCGGTTCCAGCGCCGCCGTCCTGCTTCTTCCGCCTGAGCACCTCCCGGAGCTCAAGACCATCTCGGCCATCAAGTCCCTTGACCGGCGCGGTGTGCGTCTTCCGCTCGCCAAAGCGGTGATCGAGGACCTTGCGCGTCGGCTGTCGCAGGACGGCAGCGTCCACGTCTCGCACATCGAAGACCGAAGCTGCCGATTAGAATCGTGAATATATCTATTTTAGGATCAAGTAAGTCGACAGGCCTGGTCGATTCGTGCGAAAAACTACTTCACAGTATGGAGCTGTATTGCAGTGTTTCTATGCGCTTCGTAGACGCCTGTCCGGAAAGGTCGACGTTAACATCCGCTGCTATCCAATTCCATAGTTTTCCAAACTAAATCTCCTTTGGTGGCAAGTTTACCAGCTGCTTCCCTTGCCTTTTCAACGGTAGTCGGTTCCTTCGTCGCCAATGTCCACAGCCTGTCGACAAGGACTTCATTCAGAAACAGATGGAATGGGAAGCGCATTAGGCATAAAAACTCCCTCATTCGATAATCGAATGAGCGCGTGACTTTGCTCGCCCTGGGGCACACAGCCCAGCCGTAGCGTCAAATTGTACACCCGTTTTTGACATTTCTGCTCGAAATTTTTTAGGGGCTATTCACGCCCGTCGAGGCACGCCCCAACCCCCTTGGAGGGGTCTAGGCGGGGGGTCTAGACAGAAAAAGGAAATGATTGACCGAGCAGTTGGCTCGTGTCGTAAGCCATGCAAATATGAATCGCAAAGCATTTCTCGATTAGGTTAGGTGTAGCCTGAGTTCGCGAGATAAGCTTTGCATTCTTCCTTGGAAACCCCTTTGAGAAATGAGACGATAGCTCTCCAAAGCTGCTCAACAGTGCGCGCCTTCATTTTTCGTAAGAACGATTTGAGCCTTGCGAAG
>JASHYD010000710.1 GCA_030043175.1 Xanthobacteraceae bacterium
TCGTTATGGGTTTGCCGACCACCTCCCTAGCCTTGTACCCAAAAAGCCTTTCGGCGCCTTGGTTGAACGTGGCTATAATCCCATTGAGATCTTTGCTGAGAATCGCATCGTCGGAGGATTCGACCACGGCCGCGAGAGTTCGGTTTACCTCTTCGAGGTTGCGCTGCCTCCGATAAAGTTGCGCAAAAATCCCAACCTTCGTGCGGAGAATCGCCGGATTTACGGGTTTAGCAACATAATCCACTGCGCCCGTCGCGTAGCCCTCGATAATTTGCTGATCGTCATCCAAATAAGCGGTCAAAAAGACGATCGGCACGTTGGCGGTCTTCTTGCGCCCCTTGATCATCTGGGCCAGCTCTAGCCCTGTCACTCCGGGCATGCGGATGTCGAGAACAAGGAGAGCAAATTCGTCGGCGAGCAGCGCAAGCAGCGCCTCTTCAGCGGACTCGGCGCGAACCAGTCGGTAACCAGGGTCGCCCAGGATTGCCTCGAGGACAGTCAGATTTTTTGGCTCATCGTCGACGATCAGGATGTTGACGGGCGCCTGTCCGGGCAGCATGGCAGCAGCAGGAGCAATTTCTGTCCTGTCGCCTAGATTGAGGTGGTCTCCACTCGAAGAACTATCGGAAATGACGGACGATCCTTTGGAATTGAGGTCACTCTCACCCATTCGGCGCCCTCTTTATGACCTGCACTGACCCCGGCGCGTCAGAGGTGGGGCGACGCGGCAGCAACCGCGTTAGTCGGATAAGCGAGTTAACATACGCCAATTTCGGATGGTGTGGCAATGGGACGTCCAATGCCTCGCCACTCAGGCGAACGGCCACACGCGGTCATCTGCAAGCCCAGCGAATTGGTTTGACACTGATCGTTCGATCCGAAGCATGCTAAACAATGAATCGCGAGCAAACCCTCCCTGCGCGCCGGAAGCTGGTCAGCAAATTGCCGGTCACCGGCGAGTTGTGCGCCGCACGCTGTTGGACCGCACAATCCGACACACCGTCTGAAATGCGCGGGGCGGCGAATGTCACCAGGTTTTGGTGCTGACAGTGACCTATCCGGACCGCTGCATACGTCAGAGCAGTGTGCGCCGCGGGCGGGTTGCACGAGGTAGGGCAGTGCACGAGGTACTCCGGTGATGTGCAAACTCAATCATGACCTGCTGCGTCCAGAGCCGGCGGCATCAAGCGCGCGGAGGGAGCAGCGTGATTGAGCTGCGACGGGCACAGCTGAGCTTGGCGGCGGCTGATCACCGAAAAAGTGAGCGATCTTCGCGAAGATTGGACGAGAAGATCGGATGAAATTCCGAGGTCTACGCGCAGCGACCGAATGATTCCGGCCTGCTGGCCCCTGTTTGCGTGGCGCAATTGACCACAATGCCGCAAAATTCAGGCTAGACGCCGAGATAGCGTTCCAGGACATTCGGTCGCGCTTTGATCTCGCTGGTTGGCCCTTCATGCGCGATATGGCCGTTATTAATGATGTAGGCGCGCTGCGCCACCGTCAGCGCGGCGCCGAGATTTTGTTCCACCAGGACGATGGTCTGCCCGGCGTCGGCGAGATCGCGGCAGGTTTTGACAAGATCACGCACGATCGCCGGTGCCAGTCCCTCGAACGGCTCGTCGAGCAGGATGATCTTGGGATCGCGGACCAGTCCGCGCGCTATTGCCAGCATCTGCTGTTCGCCGCCCGAAAGATCGGTGCCGCGGCTTCTCCGTCGCTCCCTCAGCCGCGGGAACATCTCGTAGATGCGCTCAAGCGACCAGCGGTTCTCAGCTGTGAGCCCGGCCAGCACCAGGTTTTCCTCGACGTTCAGGCTGCCGAAGATGCGTCGGTCCTCGTATACCAATTGCATACCCGCGCGCGCGATCGCGTGGCTCTTCATCCCTGCAATCTCGGCGCCGTCGAATACAATCGAGCCATCGCGCGGCGTCACCACGCCCATTAGGCTTTTCAAGGTCGTGCTCTTTCCCGCACCGTTGCGGCCGAGCAGCGCCACCACCTCGTTCCGCTCGACGCGCAAGGCAACGTCAAAGAGGATATGGCTGTCGCCGTAATAGGTATTGAGACCCGTGACCTCAAGCAGGCTCATTCGGCCGCCAACACGCCGTGCACGCCGCCAAGATAGGCTTCCTGCACTTTGCTGTTGCCCTTGATTTCCTCGGACGTACCTTCAATCAGCACCCGGCCCTCCTGCAAAACGGTAACGCGCTCGACCAGCTCGAACAGCGAATCCATGTCGTGATCGATGATGATCATGGTGCGACCGCGGGCGATCGACTTGAGCATCCGCACCGTGTCGACGCGCTCCGCCGGGCTCATGCCGGCGAGCGGCTCGTCAAGCAACAAGAGGCTTGGTGACGTCGCAAGCGCTAGGCCGACCTCAAGCCGACGCTTTTCACCATAGGCGAGCTCCGACACGGCGGTATTGCCGCGCTCCACGAGATCGACCAATTGGAGGGTGTGTGCGACCTGTTCGTGGAGTCCGGGGACGCTCTTCAACGATTTGAACAGATCGAGCCTGAACTTGCCGCGCAACACCGCCAGCGCCGCGATGGTCAGGTTCTCGCGCACGGTCAGACGGTTGAACAGCTGGTTGATCTGGTAGCTCTTTGTGAGGCCGAGTTGGCAGACGTCGGTCACTGTCAGGCCGGTGATGTCGCGACCCTCGAACAGGAGGTGGCCCGAGGTCGGCGGAACCTCGCAAGTCAGCATCTTGAAGAAGGTGGTTTTGCCGGCACCGTTCGGACCGATGATGCCGCGCAGCTCGCCGTGGTTGACGGCAAAATCGATGCCGCTGTTGGCGGCGAGGCCGCCATAACGCTTTGTGAGGCCCTTGGCTTGTACAATCGGCCCGACCTTGCGATTGCTTTCGCGGCGGCGCGCCAGCATAGCCGCGATCGCCGGTTGATGAGCCGTCGCGGCCTTCTGCTTGTCTTCTGCCGTGAGGCCCAACATCGGCACAGCTTCAACGGGCTCGGCTTTTTTCCCGGAGCCGGTCACGAGCCCGTGGAGGTCCGCGAGGCCGCCGATCAGTCCGCGGCGCAGGAAGCAAACCAGCAATACGAAGATCACGCCCAGTACCAGCTTCCAGGCGGCACCAAGATGCAATGTGGTCTGCAAGAAGTCGCTCAGATAAAGCCACACCGCAGCGCCGACCAGCGGTCCGAACAGCGTGCCGGCGCCGCCGATCGCCGTCTGCATCACCAGTTGCCCGGACGTATCGAACATGAAGGCGTCCGGCGGCATGAAGCCTTGCATGAGGCCGAGGAGGCCACCGGCGAAGCCTGCATAGACCGCTGCAACGACGAATGCGGTCAGCTTGTAGGCGTGGATGTTGTGGCCGACTGCGGCCGCGCCCAGCGGATTGTCGCGGATTGCGCGCAGCATGGCGCCAACAGGCGAGCGTACGATACGCAGCGCCACCACCATGCCGACGAAGTACCAGAAGGCCAGGAAGACGTAAAGCAACGAGTCCGAATCGAAATGAATGCTGGCGAAGCCGAGATAGAGGGCCGGCGGCGGCACGCCTGGCAGCCGTGGGCCTTTGTGGCACCCATCCTGATCGCAATTGGCATCCCGGACCTCGACGCCATTCGCGTGGCCGCCATTGCCAACAACGCGCCGGTTTCCTACGGCGCCCTAGGCGCGCCGATCATCGCGTTGGCGACCGTGACCGCCGGTGTGCTCGGCATGAATTTCGTCGACCTTTTGCCTATCTATTCGGCCTCGGT
>JASHYD010000711.1 GCA_030043175.1 Xanthobacteraceae bacterium
AGACCGAACCGTCCTTGTCGTCGGGCACCGCCGAATGGATCAGCGCCGGGCCCAAGTTCGGCACCGGAAATTCCTTGATCTCTCCAGTCGCCGGATTGAACCGCGCGATTTTGTTGGCCTGCCCGTATTCGGGCGTCCAGCGCAGCCCCTCCTTGTCGCCATTCGAGGCCCACGGGAACCGGTTGGGCCCGGGCATCTCGTAATCTACGTAGACGATCTTGAGCGCCTCGTCGCTGAAATTGACGACCGTGTCCTTGTAGCCCGGAACGTCGGTCGGCGACTTCGGCAGCTCCGATTGCTCGCCGAACCAACGATTGAGGTAATAGACGACGTCGTCGGCCTGCTGATCGCTGAAGCCCTGGCGGTCGGCGAGAGAGGACCGCATGGCCTCGCGCATGAACTGCACGCGGTCGCGCCAGCCATCCTCGTCGCGCACCACCGACGCCATCTTCTGCTGGAATCCGTGGCAGCTGAGGCAGTTCTCGAACAACGTCTTCTTGCCGCGATCGTCCGGCAGCAGCAGGAGGCCCTGCGCGATCGAGATGTCGCTCCAGCGCACTGGCGTGCTCGCGAGATTGAAGTCCTGTGAGAGATTCTGATCGGCCGTGAGGTTTATGCCGCTCTTGGGATCAGCCTTGTAGCCGATCGCGCGGATCTGCAGCCGGTAATCGCCGGCCGGGAGGTTCTCGACGACGTATCTGCCCTGATTGTCGGACAACACACTGACCGTCATCTTAAGCCCGGCGTGGCGCGCCTGCACGAAGGCGCCTCGGAACGGGGCGCCGTCGGGTCCAGTCACCGTGCCGGTAATGGTCGCGGCCTGCGCCCAGGACGCGACAAACGCGAACAGGCTGACTCCGATGGCTGTGAGTGATCGCATGGTGTTTCCTCACGATTCGTCTTGAATATGGCCGTCGACGACGCGGCCTCCAAGCAATTCAGCGCCCGGCGGACGCAAGTGTCAAGCTCAAGCCGCGCTGCTCAAGCGAGCGCGGGCGGGCGAAGCCGAACATCGTCATTATGGAGAGCACTGTCCCGACCTTGACTTCTCGGGTTTGCAGGATCCCCTCGTGAAGTACGGAGAGTGGCGCGCCCAAAGATCATTTACGGGCGTGGTGTTGTGGGACCTTCTGCAAATCGGTTCGCATCATTGTGAACGGACGATCAAGAACGACTCGGAACGGATATGAAGTGTCGTCGGCGAAATCGATCCGAACTTTGCCGGTCATCACATTGTGGTGGCATACGCCGTCAGTGGGCCGCCGCTTGGGTTGACAGCGAACGCGCGACCTCGCGCCCGGCGATAAGGAAGGCGGCCGGTCTGTCTCGAACATCGTGAAAATCACAGTTCGGACGGGGGGCGGAATAGGCCCGGGTGGAGGCCGGATGCCTCGTTGGGGTCGCGGCGATCACCCAATCCGGCCAAGTGCCCTGGACGCTCAGCCACGACGACATGCTGCACGATCACATCCACGCGCAATTCTGCATGCTCAAGTGGGACATGTACGGATGCGAGGGCCTGCCGCCATCCACATGGAGATGCGCGAGGACAATCAGTTCGTGCTGCGCACCCGATAACGGGAAGGTCAACATGATCTTCGCCGCCGTATCTGTCGATTGAGCTCCTAACCGCACAATTGGCGGCTCATGACTTGTTCTGAGCCGGGGCTGCCGGCATAGGCAGCAGCAGTCGGTGGCTTTCTGAGGTAATCGGTAGTGCTGCGACGTCGCACATAGGGCGCCCCCACGACCCAATGCAGAACCCACGTTTATTGCTTTCGAAGGACGGCTCCCATTTCGCCACGAATTTCATCGATGGAGTGAAGGTCTTTTGACGACCTCGTCCGACCGCACTGAGGATGCTATCCGGCTTCGGGCAGACGCAGCGACAGGCACGTCAATGAAAAAACCCACTGTGGAAAGCGCCTGCCCACGGAGCTGCGATCCCTTGTCGATGAACTACCTCAGAGGACAATAAGATGCAGGCGATCGTGGCGATGTTTACATAGTTACTTGCTATCTACTCCGTCCTTGTGCAGACACCACCGGTTAGAAATGGTGTATTACCATCAATATCTATTCCATCTATATATCCTACTGAATACGTCATTAGAAATCGATTTGTCTTCATAGAAACTTTGAACATGATCAAATCAATATTACATCTAATAACACCTAGTCCATCTATAGTCACGTCTGATAAAAGATTGTCTGTGAAGCAACTCCGTGGGCTATGATAGCCGGCATTGGCAATGGTAACTCTATAATGGTCATAATTCTCAGTGTCTGTTGCAATAAATTGCAGCCTTAGAACGAATTTATCATCATCATTAATATGAAAACTAGTAGCCTGCCAGCGCTTAACAGATTGATTATAGATTCCTCCCCCTGACCATTCTGGAACACAGTAAAAATTACCTCCCTTATATTGTTGTGCATAAGCAGTAGTAGACAACAGCGCTACCATGGCAGCTATAGCCTTTATCTTCATGACTATTCTCCACAAATTCTGTCCACTATCATACGAGTGGTGGTTCTTGATATGGTGCCTCATATCGCCACGCCTCCCCAATTGGCCCCGGTCCGGGCGGGCTCATTGGGAATTAGCGGACCCGCCGGCGCGGCCACTCGAGTTAAACGGCGCCACGTCCAACGTCTCATTTTGGACATTTAGAGCATTCCACATGCTCAGTTCATCGGAGTCTCCATAGGTAATGCAGAGGCAGACATCCTCTCGCCCGTCGGTTCTTCGGGCGAATTGGACACTATGAATTTGCCCTGAGATAAGAAGCGAAGAGTTGAGCGATATGTTCACGATCAGACCGGCTTGAATTTGCCCCTCTACTATCGAACCAGCCAACACAAATAGCCGCCGAGACTCGAGAGCGAAGGTATCGTTTACCCGAAATTTGGACATACAAAGCATTCTAGCTTGAATGCCTCGTTGATGTCTTCTGTCGGCCCGATCGGTTGGCGCCGATCATCGGCGGCTCGTTGAGTATCAGCGGACCTGTCGCGGTGGTCTGCGACCTAGTCCACCCGAACAATGCAACACACGCCAGTCTATGTCTCGATTATCTCCCAGCAATTCGGCTCGTCGCCGTACCGGCCCGTGCGCCGGAACCGAACCTTGCCGGCCCCAAAGGCAGGCACGATCGGCGACCAGCAGCTCGCACCTGTCTGCACTCTGGCGGTCGCTGTCCCGCGCGCTATAGAGGGCTGGGCGCGACAGCCCGGTCATGGCGGCGACCGCCGACAACGCCATGCGTCTATCGGCGCGTCATTCCGATGAGTCGATCAGGTGCAGAAAGCGAACGATCTGACCGGCCGTAACGCCGGTGGCTGAGCGACGGGTTGGTATGCAGCTTAAGATAGCACTCCCTGGCCATGGCCCCGCGTTGCACGGCTCACTGCCACGAGCCGGCCGTGATGCGCGGCGGCAGAGCCCGACCCCGCAAATGTGGATTATGTCGGTATGCAACCTGGCAGCCAGGGCGGCGAACTACGTGCCGCGTCTTGTCGACGTGTCGAGGATTGTCGTGCCGTGACGGATGATGGAGCCAACGATGACTATCAATTTTTTCCATGCGGAGTTGGCAAAAGACGTGCTCGGGTCACAGCCAAGCGACGACGACGCGCTGATGCTGATGATCCTGCTGCACACACATCTGGCTCCCCCGGCCGGTTCTTGGATCGACCCGGCGCTGCGGATATGGCGGCGATCACACGATGGCACGCCGCTGACCTTGTCACTTCGGCCTGGCCGGACCAGTCGAATTCGCTCAGGGCAGACGCGGACTATTGGCAACCAGGAGTTCAGCGCCCGGATCGCCCTACGAGGTCGTCGGTGGTCGGAGGCATAGCTGCTCTGTTGATCGAGCGCGTCGAAAAGCCCGAACAAGATGTCCTGCGTCACCCGCTCGTCCAGAGATTGGAACCTGAGGACTGACGGCACAGGCTTTGCTTGGTGGCATTGACCACCAGCTCCACCGGAGTCGTGAGTGCGCTCCAGGCCGAGCGGACGCCCGAGAACAGGACTGTGCCACCTGGCGTTCCACTCAGCGACGGCATTGCATCGCCATACGATCGGACGTCACCCTCACGTTTTTGCCCCTGGCGATCCATCGGCCTCGACGGCAGGTTACCCCCGGATACCCCGGTGCCAGGCGGGCGTTGGTGTCGTGGTTGTCGCGTGCGGTCCCGGCGTATAAGCAAACAATTCAAAGGGTGTGACGTGAAACCTGGACTTAGGTGCAAGGTTATCTGTCCCATGGGGATGTCTAAGTATGCGTATGTGATATGCTCACGATGGAGATAAGTACTTATGTGGACATTAGTCATATTAGCCACAGGTATTCCGCTTCTGTATCCTATATGGATGCCTACCGGAATAGCAAGCATGGGAGGATTTACTACTAGTATAGCATGTCTGAAGCGGGCAGAGGAAATAGAGAGGACAGCAGTAGGGATATCTGCTCAATGTGTCAGAGGGGCTAGGTATGACTAGACGTTATGTCCGTTCCTCGGGCCCGTCAGCGTTGGCGGGGTCACGCGAGGCGGTCCCCCACACCGGAATTTCGTTAACTATAGCTGAACCGGTGAATCAGGCGGTCCGCCCTGCGTATGCAAAATTGGACGAGGGTTGCTCGGATAGGCCGAGCCGAGCCTCAATGCATAGAGGACGGACCATGGGTAAGCAT
>JASHYD010000712.1 GCA_030043175.1 Xanthobacteraceae bacterium
GCCTTCTTACCAGTTGCCGGCGCACCCGGTAGACCATCGAGGCGCCGGTCTCCAGCGCCTCGACAATTCTGCTGTCGCTCCATCCCTCACGGCCTCGGAGACAGCGGCCTTGAGCAAGATCCATGCCTTTAGCAACCGGCTCGCCGGGCCTTTCCCTTTTCCAATGAAAGCTTGAAGCTGTTCGCGTTGCTCGCCGCCTAGCCTCACAACATATTACCTCACAGATGGTGCTTGCCTTCGTCGCGCGAATCGCGATCAAAGGGAATCATCAATTCCTTTCAAATTGGTTGAAGCGGCGACTAGGCACCCGCTCGCGCCCCCAATGCTGAAGCGCGCTATCGTGCTTGCCACGGCAGATAGCCGCCAACCGAATGGCCCTCCCTGTCGGGCCGCAATAAGCCGTGGCGCTTTCCTCGTTTTCCGTCCCGTCCCGCTTGTCCAGCGTTGTAATCCTTATGGATGTCTCGACCGTTTGCGTCCACGAAGGTCCACGAACCATCACTATGCCGGATACCGGTGACCTGCGCGGGCGCGACTGAAGCTGTGGTAACGATGCAAGCCGCGGTGAGGAGGACAAGTAATCTTCTCATGATTTGGTCTCCCACGAATTTTGTCGGCAGACCTCAGCATCTTAACTTTGATCCGGGACGTGACAGAAGGCAAGTGTGCCGTGAAGCCTCCCCTCGCTGAAGCGAGGGGCTTCCATGCTCAACCGCTTGGCTTAGTGACCCCCGCGTTGCTTCGCCGCTCTCTGGGGGCTCTCGGCACTGGCAAAACGGCCAGCCCTACATCATCCCCAGCCTCGCGGTGATTGGCATGGTATTTTTTCGAGCGACCCGCTCCGACGCCAAGAGTGACGCGAGGAAAGGCAAAGCTCTTCCCGCTCGCAGGTTCGAATCCGTTCGACGCCACTCGCAGGAACGCTTCCGCACCCCTCTGAGCCTTCGCGGCCTGGATCGCATCGAGACGGTTATCCAAGACGAAACCGGCAAGAAAGGTGGAATAGAGATCCCGCCCGACGCGCGTCCCGTCCGGGAACTGGTGATACCGCTCAGACGGCGGCTTTTGGACTGCACGTCGCATTCCGGATTGTTGGCACGCTTCGACCGAACTGCTCGAAAATGGCCTCGGTATGCGCCACAGCGGCGATCGTGCTGGGGCCGATATAGGACGGACAACCGCCGCGCTTCGTCTCCCGACGCAGCGGCGTCAGGCCTTCCTGAACAGGTTGGACATACCAGCGCTCACGGCCGCGGATGTCTCGACGGATGATACGGCAATACTTGGTTTTTGCTTTGAGCGCCTCGCTCTGCCGATGCGCTTGCTGGAATCACCCGCCCTGCGATCCGCAAGGCGCCGTCGCGCCAGATGATGGTGGACCTGGCTTCCTTGCTTTCAAAGGAATTGTACCGATCCCGACGCCTGAACCTTGGGGCGCCCACGCTTGCCAAATGCATCTTGCAGGATGACTCTTCATTGGCAATTCAAGGATGAAGCTTGCGGTGTGCTTGCGCGGCATAGCTCAAGAAACTACGAGGAGGTTCGCACGTCTTCAAGCGGCGTGTAGGAAATCGCCCTTCCGGGCGATGCGCTCCAAACCCCCGGCATGAATGCTGGGGCACGTCGCGCTTTTTGGTCGCTCCTCTACCGCTCGAGGATTGCACTGTACCGGCGCTGCTGCGACTCGCCCGATGCCTGCCGCTGCATGCTGGCCAGACTCGCCACGGGCGGGTTGCACGGATGGGTGGAGCACGACAGTTGAGCGCGACCCGCTCGACCGTCGAGCGCCGGTCTCGGTGGCGGGGCAATTGAAAGCTGGACAGCTGCTGCCGGGGGGCCGAGAAAGGGGGCGGCTCTTTGCGGTCTTGTTTATCGGTCTGCCGACGCTCGGCCGCAGTGGCTTGTCACGAAGCTGCCCGGGAACGAAGGCGGCGTTGGAAAGGCTCGCCCCTTTTCTTAATCATTGCTTTCTGCGGCTGCGACCGTGCCTTTCAGGCTTAGCGGCGGCGCCCGTGGCAGCATTGGGGGCACCGGAGCCCGTGGCGTTTGCCTCGGGGCTGCGTGCATTAGCGTTGATTTCAAGGCAAGTCAGCCACCCGACATAGCTTGGCGGTCCTGACATTTGTTCTTCCATCACGCACATCGCCCGGTCGTGGGCCGTGAAGGTTGGCCAATCTTTGACGAGCTTGTCGCGCGCAAAACCCTCCATGGTCTGGCAATCAGGAACGGTCGACTCGCGGCAGCTTGGCCCAACATCGAACTCGGGAACGCGATCGGCAACCGTAACGATCAGCTGTGAACTCAGCATCGCGGCGTACACAGGAAACGACATACAGCCTCCTCGACGACACAGAACCCATCATCTGCGGCGCCGACGCATCGATTGAGGCGCAGACGCCGATTGGTCACGCACGATCGGCTCCTCTTCGCGAATTTGTTTGGCGTCCCGCAAGATTTCAATGCAGGACAACAGTTCCACATAGCTTGGCGGGCCGCCGGTCTTTACCGTCCCAACGCATTGGTTCTTATCGTCAGCGTTGTATTTCGACCAGTTTTCGGCCAGCGTGGCTTGTGCTGTGTTCTCGTCACCGAGGCATGCCTCCTTGTCTCGCCCGGCCGAGATGGAGTACTGGGCCGCCGCAGCGCAAGTCATGTTGACGTCCAACTTGGGCGGACCATCCGCAACCGCAACCGCGACATTAAGCTCAAGCAGCAAGCTCGCAACGGCAATTCTGTCGAGAGCGCTCTTCATCTTTTTTGCCTCAATGGCGGAGACGCCCGGCCGCCTGGCGAGCTCGCTCTGGCGGCCGGGGTCACGCGCAGTCGTCGCCTCCCATCCACCGCACGCGGTGCCGACACTAGCACCCGGTCGCCGCCGGATAACATGAAGGTTTGTTCATGTGCGTCGGCTGCGCCACGCGCCGGCGCGGCTAGCTGCGGATTCAAAGGATCGCCAATAGCTGATGCCACACTTTTGCGGCAAAATCGACAATTGATATGCAGCAATGCTGTCATGGGGCGTGTTCGCCGGATAGGTAATGGAATGTTGCGAACCAGTTACCGAACCCTCGCGGTTCTGATCTGTAGCGTCGGACTCGCGTCTTGCGGTTCTTTCGCTATGCCGGGCTTCGATGCTTTGAAGCCGAAGCCAACAACCACTCTGCTGCTGATCCAATCGACCCCGCCCGGTGCGGAGGCGCGGACCTCGCTTGGGAAGACCTGCCGTACTCCCTGTACCATGCTGATTGGCTCCGGCGAAGACTTTACGGTGAGCTTTGCCTTGAACGGATATATGCCACAAACATTGACTGTTCACTCGACCATGTCCGAAGGCGGCTTTATGACGGCGGCGTCGCCGGTGCTCAACCCCGCTTCGCTCTTCGCGACGCTGGAGCCCGTGACGCCTCAGGCGAGTCCGCGAAAGCCGCCAAGACAACGTCCCGGACCAGCCGCGGCAGCGGCGGGGGGGCAACAATAGGCAGTATCCCGGACAGTCGCACGGCTTGCGACCATGCGATTCCGGGCCGGCCGCGCCCGCCCCGGCCCGGCGAGCAAGTCGTCGGACGGTCGCTAGGCGTTGTGAAACGAGCGGGCGACGCGTCAAGCCTTGAGAGCCGCGCCGTGGGCTTGCCTTGCTGTCTTGACGGTCTCATCCTCGAGGTGGTCTTCGCCTGTTGCGCACGCGGGCACAATCGCGGTGTTGGTCCGCGCCATTCGGTGCAGCGAGCCGCGCCAGCATCGCGGCGCTCACGCGACTGGCGTCCCGATCCAATCCACATTAATAAAAAAAGCTTCTTGTATGCAGCCGAGGGCTTTTTATGACACGGCAGGTGCCGATCTCGTACCCGCTTCCATTCGCGTGCATTTTCGATGCCCGGTCGAAGCCCTTATCGACGATACCGGGATGCCGAAATCGCCGTGTCACTACGCCACCGACGGGTCGGATCACCGCGGCAATCCGCCGAACAGCTCCGCGGCGCGATGCAGGAGGAATCAAAGGAACATTATCGACCATGGTCGCGGTCGCAATAACCTAACACGTTTTCCCGCCCGGGCGGACCAGGATCGATCCCGCCCCTGAGCCGGGAAAAATTTGACTCCAAGGCGGGCGATTTACCTTATTCCCCGCGCAGGGGCAGTTTCTCCAAACCGGATGAACGCATGGCGATTCTCGATTCGCCCGTTGACACCAAGAGCCTCGAATTCCGCGCCAACGCGGCACAAATGCACGAGCTGGTGGCGGACTTGAACCGGCGTCGCGCCGAGGCGGCGCTGGGCGGTCCTGCCCGGTCGCGCGAGCGTCACGTCGCGCGCGGCAAGCTGTTGCCGCGCGAGCGGGTGCTGCGGCTCATCGA
>JASHYD010000713.1 GCA_030043175.1 Xanthobacteraceae bacterium
CCTGCGGATCGTCGCCGAAAAACGCCACCGAGTGAAAGTCGAGATTGAGAGAGTCTCCGCTGAACGCGCTTCCGGTAACTCGCTCGTGCCATACCGCCAGCAGGCGCCGAACCTTCTGTGGGGTGATGCGTGACGAATATTCTAGCAGGAAGCTTTTCTTTGGCATGGCGTTAAGCCCGCAGAACAATGCGAGCCCCTCATCGGCCACCAGCGCCATGACATGGCTCTTGCGCTCGATCGACCACAGCTTGAGCGCCAGCGAGGCCCGCAGCGCATGGGCAGACGGCACCATAGCGGAGCCGGGAAGCTTGGCGGCCTGGGCCCACATGTCGCAGTCAAGCCGCACCAGATCGGGGATGAACAGGAACAATCCGCCTGTCCGGGTGGTGAATTCCCGCGGCGTGAGCGTGAACTCGCGAACGTCGGCAACGGCTTCCACGTTGGGACCGAAGTGCGCGGGACGCTCCGAGTCAAGGCGGCGCGGCAAGGGAGCAAAGCCCTCCGCGGCAAGCACTTCGCCTACGGCGGTGGCGCCCAGCGGTGTTCCCTGCTCTTTGAGCGCCTGGCTAATCTCGTAGACCGAATAATTGCGCTTGCGTAGGGCTATGATCTGGTCGCGGGCGCGGCTTTTCTTGGGCTGCTCGCGTGGGCCCCGTCGCGCGATAGCGAAGAATTCCGGCAGGTCGCGCAGGCGAAAGCTGTGGCATAACTGCCGGAAAGCTCCGACTGAATAGCCGAAGCGCCGCGCCACCTCTGCAGAAGACAGATGCTCGAGGTAGAAGGCGCGCAGGGCCTCGTATTGGCGCTGGCGGGTCGTCGAAGGTTCAGCGAAGAACCGCTCGCAATCCGTTAGGCTATATGGTGAGTTGATAACCATATATTGACGATCTCAGATGACGGATCTGCCGTCAAGAACAAAATACGATGCAAATTGTTTGAATGAGAGTAATCACCATTTACCAGCAACTTCTTAGATTTTTGACAAATATGAAATGTTGACAGCGCTCCGCGCTTATCAAACGTAAGGCTGCAAAATCATGTTATAGGATCACCGTTTTCAATAATGATCTGAGCCAAATTCTTGAGTCAAAAGAATCAGGTAGGCGATGCCGGCGTTAGGTGATTCGCGGTCCGTGGAAATCCAGGCTAGGAGGGTTGTGGGCGCTGTCACGGCTGCACGGCGCAGCGGACGCCGCCGCATCTTTCCGGCGGAGGCGCAAAATCAGTAAGATTGCATCGAAATCTCGTGAGGCACTCCTCGATGAACGTATATGGCAGAGCCTTCACTATCTTTTGTGCATTGCTCTTTGCTGTCCAATGCTACGCTCCTTTTGATGCCGCATAGACAGGAACGGACCCTCACGTTGCCTTGCGTCTGCGTGGAAAAAGGAAGATTCTCAGGCTCTTTCATCGCGCATGAGCGCCGTGGTGTGGGCTTGGCCTAGTGGTTTCTTTGACTTGTTTTGGGCGGCAATCTCTATGTAACAACGCCGTGACCGACCTCTATTGGTACCCGCGAAGGCGGTGCTAAGCCGTCACCAGGCATTGGGTTGACACAGAAGCCTCGCCTCAAGCCCGAATGGCGCAAGGCGCTTCGGTTGCTCGCTCGCAGTCCGCGTGGCGCCACGGAGCATGTGCTTGAGCTCGCTCATGGTTTCTCTCGTGATACGCTGGCAATGCTTACGCGCGCTGGATTCGCAACGTTGGTCACTGAGACACTGAAAGTAGGGGGCGGGACGTTCACGGTTGAGCGTCTGCGCATCACGGATGCCGGTCGACAGGCGATTCGGGTTGAACGAACGTAGAGGAATTCGAGCAATATGCGCCAAATATGATCACCAATGCGCATGACCGCGTACGGTGGGCAATGACCCGCCGCAAGGGCGAAATTGCTCGGTCCCGGTTTCGACGTCGGCATAGCGGTGCCGATTTGCGATCGGCGACGCTGCTCACGTACTACTGTGCCGCGATGACAGAGACGTTGTGGTGTTCTGCTTCGCCAAGCAGGAGGACGCAGACGCGTTATCAATGGAGAGCGCTTGCCGGTGCCCCGACGATGACGGAACTTGTTTCATTGCCTAGCGTTGCCAGACGTCACTTCGACGGAGAGCAACATCGCCAATCGTGACATCGTGACCATCGGCACGTCCGCCGGAGGATTCGAGGCCCTGGCGGTCGGCGCGGAGCAGGACGGCTACCTACACGATCACCATCCACGCACGGCATATGGATAGAAAATGACACCGCGGCGCATGGGGGCGGGCCGCGGTCGCGCCGTTCGCTCCAAACTCGCGACCTACCGCTCGAAGCGGCACTTCAGCAAGACGCACGAGCCTGCTGGGGAGAAAGCTCCCGGGGCACCGGGCGACGCGTACCTCATCCAGAAGCACGCCGCATCGCGGCTTCACTACGATTTCCGTCTTGAGCTGGGCGGTGTCCTCAAGAGTTGGGCCGTGACGCGGGGGCCCAGTCTCAATCCGGAGGACAAGCGCCTCGCGGTCCAGGTCGAGGATCATCCCCTGGAATATGGCTCATTCGAAGGGACCATTCCGCAAGGCGAGTACGGCGGTGGCACCGTGATGCTTTGGGATCGAGGCACATGGGAGGCGATCGGCAATGCCGAGCGCGATCTTGCCCGCGGCAAGTTGACATTCATCTTGCACGGAAGGCGGCTAAAGGGACGATGGCACCTCGTGCGGCTGCGAGGCAAGCGACCGGGAGACAGCAAACGCCAAAACTGGCTGCTCATCAAGGGCAAGGATGAGTATGGCAATGCCGACGGTGAAGTCCCAATTGAAAAATTTCAGAAGAGTGTCGTCAGTGGGCGCAGCATGGAGGGCATCGCACGCGCATCCGGCAAGACCTGGGGAAAAACTGGCGCCCGCAAGAAATCAGCCGCCGAGGCGGCCGATGCGGTGGA
>JASHYD010000714.1 GCA_030043175.1 Xanthobacteraceae bacterium
GTTCACCACACGCTTGTTGATCCAGTACTTGCCGATGGGCGTCGCGATCCGAGCGAATGCCGCAGCACCTTCGCTTGCGCCTTGATCGAAGCTGCTTGCGATCCAGAAGGTGAGCGCCGTTGCGGCCTCCGACTCGATTGCCATATCGGCAAGCACGCTGCGCATGAGCGGCTGATCGATCAGTTTCCTCTGGAAAGCGGTGCGATGCGCGGCGTGCCATAAGGCGTTGGCGACCGCCTGACGCATATAGGCCGCAGGCGCGAGAATGCAGTCCAACCGTGTGTAATGGACCATTTCGATGATCGTGCGGACGCCGCGGCCCTCCTCGCCGACCATCTCCGCGTAAGCCCCCTGATATTCGATCTCGGCCGACGCATTGGCGCGATCGCCGAGCTTGTCCTTCAGACGCATCAGCTGGATCGTGTTGCGCTCGCCGTCGGGCGTCCATCGCGGCGCGAGGAAGCAGGTGAGGCCCTTGTCCGTATAGGCCAGAGTCACAAACGCATCCGACATCGGCGCCGAGCAGAACCATTTGTGTCCAGTCAGGGCATAGCCGCCGACGCCGCGCGGGACGGCGCGTGTCGTATTGGCGCGCACGTCCGACCCGCCCTGTTTTTCCGTCATGGCCATTCCGATGGTCGCGCCGGATTTGCCGTGCACGGGTTGGGACGACGGGTCATATCGCGAAGCGACGATCTTGGGCGTCCATTTCGCTGCAAGTTCGGATTGGAACCTCAGAGCAGCGGGCGCCGCCGAGGTCATGGTCATCGGGCAGCAGACACCCGGCTCGGCCTGCGCCATCAGGAATTCAAGGCCTGCGTGCAGGACATGGCCGGCCTTAACGCCGCTCCAGGCTGCCGACGCGATGCCGGCCTCGATCCCAAGCGCCATCAACCGATGATAGGCCGGGTGGAACTCGACTTCATCAATGCGTTGCCCGTAGCGATCGAAAGCCTTCAGCCGCGGCGGATTTTCATTCGCTTGCGTAGCCCATTCGGCGGTCTTGGCCGAACCGGCTAGCGCGCCGAAAGCCGAAAGCCGCTCCGCGTGCGTCTGCCCCCCCGCAGCCGCCACGGCAGCTTGAAGCGCCGTGTCCGATGTGAACAGGTTCACATCCTCCAGCGGCGGCGGCTGATTGGAAACATCATGGGTTTCGAGCCGGCTGCGCGGACGTAAGGCGCTCATCGGGGTCTCCGGCGGATGACAGCTTGGGGTCCGGCGCCTGCGGATCGAGGTTGAGCACGACCGAGTGCGCACAATCCGCCCATGTAGAGGGGCGATACTCGGCCCGCACTCGCGCCTCCCGCGCCGCGAGATAGCCGGGTTCGAACAGCACCCTTTCGACCTTCGCCAGCACATCGTCGTCGTCGGACGGATCGAAATAGTCGATCAAGTCGGCACCCACCTCCGGAATGGAAGTGCGATTCGAAGCGACGCAAAACTTGCCATGCGCAAGGCTTTCAGCGATCGGCAATCCCCAGCCCTCGCAAAGGCTCGGAAAGACCGTGAACAGGCAGTCGCGATAGGCCTCGGCTAACTCCTCGTCCGAAAGGCCGGGCCTATGTTCGATCTTGCCGCGCAAATAGCCACTCGCCGCAAGGTCCGCCAGCAGATCATCGACCATCCAGCCGACCTGCCCGGCGAAGATCAGGAGCGGCACCGCGTCCGCTCCGTGTCGCGCTATCAGCAATCGCCATAGGCGGACCAGCAGCCGGTGGTTCTTTCGGATCTCGATCGTCGACACGAACAGCACATACGGCCGGGGCAGACGAATCTTGCTTCGGCCACCGACCATCGGCCGAGGGCTGAACCCCCCTCCTAGCCTCACCACCTCGATCCGCGGCACCGTCCATCCGGCCGCGGCGGCAAATTCAATGAGAGCGTTGCGCGAGTGCTTCGAGACGGCGAGGATCCCATCCGCAATCGGCAGCATTTCCTGGAGCCATTTGCGGAACTGAACCGCGTGGCGTCTTTCGACCAAAGCTGCGTTTTCAACGGGAATCATGTCGTGAATGAAGACTGCGAGCCTGATCCCGTAGCGCGCCTTCGCGGCCGCCATATGCTTGGCATAGCCCGGTAAGGCCCAGGCGGCGCCGGGCGAGATGACGATATCCCCCGGCCGCGCGAGCTCACGGAAACGGCGCGGCCGGATCGCGGTGTCGACGACATCGCGCACGGCCGTCGTCGATAACCCCAAGAAAAACCGCGGATTGCGGATAATCACGGGCGCCAGCTTGCCGATCGCGGTCAACAGCTCCGCCGGCCCCCAAACCGTCTTCCACGGAGCGCCGACGCCAGGCGGATTCACGTATGCCGATAGGACGGCATCAAACTCGATGGGCATGAGCCGCTTCGTGTACACACTGAGCCGGCAAAACCTGACCCGCCCCTGCCGACCATAGAGCTTCGAGGCCTCCACAAAGATTTCGAACGGCACCCGCTGCGACCCGGTTGGATTTGGAAAGTGATCGAAATAACGGAGAAAATCCTCGACTTCGAACCACACGACCGGTCGACGGTCGGTGCCGCAACTGTCTCGTGCAGTTCCTTCGTCGATGCCAACCAAGCGGGTCCTCTCCCGACTGCCGTCGCAATGTCGACCGGTAGACCACTCAAGATTCGCGGCGGACGTTATAGTTTCCGAACTTCGCCGTAAAGCTTCGTGCCCGCCTATGCGGCGCGGGGCGCCTCAACCTCATCTTCAGGAAAGCTGCGGCGAGGATATGGCATGACGCCTTTTAGCGGTGCGTCTCGCGTCTCCAGGGGCGCGGGGGAGGCGCCCGCGGTCCCCGGGGCACTGTCACACCTGGTCGCAGGACTCTCGCGTAGCCCTGCCGTCGACATCGGCCCCGGCAAGCAAAGGAAACAGAAGCTTGAACTTGAGGCCAGGGGCGTTGTCGGCCATCTCGATTCGAGCGGCGTGGAGGCGGGCAACGGCAGCGACCAGACTGAGGCCCAGCCCGTTGCCGGGCGTGCAGCGACTGCGTTCCAGCCGGTAGAAACGCTTGAAGACCTGCTGACTTTCGTTGACGGGGATCCCCGGCCCATCGTCAGCAATCGAAACGACGGCATCGCCATTGGCCTGAACGACCTCTACCGTCACCTGGCCGGCCTCGCGGCCGTGCTTGATCGCGTTATCGATGAGATTGGCCACGGCATCGAACAAAAGGTCCCTGTCGCCCGCAACCAGCGCAGGTTGACTGGCCACCACGCTAAGACGCCCGCCCTTCTCCTCAGCGGCCGCATCAAACAGCTCCGCGACCTCTCGGGCTATGCCGGCCAGGTTGACAGCGCGGAACGCCGCCGTCCGATCATTCGCCTCGATTTGCGAGATCCGCATCACCGAGGCGAACATGCGCAGGACGGAATCAAGGTCTGCCATCGTGTCGCCGATCAGCGATTGATCATGTTCGCTGTTGCGCGGGCTCACGTAAGCCTTCTCCAGCCGGCCGCGCATGCGCGCCAATGGTGTCCGCAGATCGTGCGCCACATTGTCGGTGACCTGCTTTACCTCCCCCATCAACCCTTCAATGCGGTCGAGCATCTGATTGAGATTTTCGGCGAGCAGGTCCCACTCGTCTCGTGAATGCTGTCGGGGAATCCGCTGGCCAAGGCCGCTTTGCATGATGGCTCGACTCGTCGCGTTAATGGCTTCGATTCGCCGTATGGTGCGCCGTGTCACGAAAATGCTGGTGAACACCCCCAGAACGAACGTGAACGCGATGCTCATCCCGAGGGCTATCTCCATTTTCTCTGCGAACTCATCAAGGTCGTCGATGTCCTTGCCTACCAGCAGATGATATCCATCCGGGAGGGTCTCAAAGGATGCGCGGAGCAAAGGTCGATCCGCCGCATCCGGCCTCCATTCTGGCGAGTCGAAGTTGTTCCACCCTTGGGAGCCCTTGAGCGCAGTCGGCCAGCTCTTCAGATTGCCGGCGACCGGACTCAGGGAAGCATCGGCAAGCAGATAGAGGCCGCCTTCAAACCGTTCGTCGGCGATGCGCTGTCCAATAGTGGCAATCAGCCCGTCGCGTCCGCCGCGATTGTAGGCCTGCCGCAAGACGACATGCTCCGCTGCAATGGCACGGTCTGACCGGCTGTGCAGGTAGGAAGCCGTAGACCAATAGACGTAACCCAACAGCGCGCACACCACCGCGCCGAACACTCCAACACAGATCAGCGCATATTTCAGGGTGGACGATCGTAACGTCTTAGTCAGGAGCACGGATACAAAACCCGACGCCCCGTACGGTGTGGATGAGCGGGTAGGCTTGTTGACTGTCGATCTTGCGACGGACGCGCCCGACATAGACGTCGATGATGTTGGTAGTAGGGTCAAAATGCAAGTCCCACACATGCTGCAGCAGCATCGCCCGAGGAACGACGCGGCCTTCATTGCGCACCAGATATTCGAGAACTTGAAATTCCCGCGGTAGCAGGTCGATGTCCCGACCGCGGCGGGTCACGGTTCGCGACATCAGGTCAAGTTGAAGATCGCCGACCCGCAACACTGTTTCCTTGACGACCGTGGCGCTGCGACGAGCCAGGGCTTCCACGCGCGCCAACAGTTCAGCGAAGGCAAACGGCTTGACGAGATAGTCGTCCCCGCCGGCGCGCAGCCCGCGCACCCGATCGTCGACCTCGCCGAGTGCGCTGATGATGAGAGCGGGCGTGGTCACGCCCCCTTCCCTCAGCCGCCGGATGATCTCGATTCCGTCGATCCCCGGAAGCAGGCGATCGATCGTCACGACGGCGTATGCGGAGCTAAGTCCGTGGCTGAGCCCCTCATTGCCGCTCACCGCCAGATCCACCTGATAGCCGCTCGCTGCGAGAGATTCCACAAGCTGCTCGCCTGTTTCCGGGTCATCCTCAATGACAAGAACGCGGCGCCGACTTTCCGCCATGACGTGGCTCTCCCGACAATTCCGATCGTCGTCAGTTCCGGTAGAAATTCGATTATTATTCCAACCCCATCGTAAAGCCTCCCGCCGATTGTCAGAAACTGCCGCATAATTTGATTTTTTGGCTTTTCTAAGTGTCTGTTCAGCAAGACAGTGTCTGTCCGGCAAGATATTGAATCCATTGAAACAGTTGCGGTTCAAGAATGGTCGCCTGATTTTGGGGGGCATGATGTGGACCGCCACAGCACC
>JASHYD010000715.1 GCA_030043175.1 Xanthobacteraceae bacterium
CAATCACCTTAGCATAGTCCGCACGGAGAAAAACTAAGGCCGTGCTAAGGAAAACAAAGCTGACACTAAAGCGTGAATCTTCGTGCACTGCTAATCTCAAGCGCCCGGATCGTTCTGAAGACAGGGAAGCCTAAACTGTCGCACCGTTGGTCACGAATTCGAGGTACAAACATGTCTATGAACAAACCACACGTCGAATTCCATCGCGTCGACATCAACTCCGGATGGGATACGCCGACGGACCTCCCGCCTGGCGTAAAGCAAAAAATTCTGGCAAGCGACCTTGACGAGAACAGCAAAACGGGGAGCCGGTCGCGGCTGTTGCGAGCCGATCCCGGTGTCTATACCACGGCCCCGCTTGTCCATGACCACTGGGAAGAAGTTTTTCTGATCTCGGGCGACCTCATCATCGGCAACGACGCGCAGGGGAACGGCGGCAAGGTGTTTCGAGCGCCGGCCTATGCATGCCGGCCGCCTGGCGTCTATCACGGCCCGGTTAAAACCGAGACCGGCTGCGTGCTCTTCGAACTGCACTATTATGACGAACAGGGAACCCGTCCGGCCCAGCGGCCATGGATGGGAGAAGAGCAATGAGACCTTCCCGCCGTATATTCTGGCGCCTTGCCGCGGGCGCCACCGCACTCCCTCTCTTGTCACGCGTCGCAGGGGCGCAGGCCTATCCGACGCGGCCGGTTCGGATCATCGTCGGCTTTCCGGCGGGCGGTGCAGCCGACACCACCGCGCGCCTGCTCGGCCAATCGCTTTTGGAGCGTCTTGGTCAACCGTTCATAATCGAGAACCGCCCAGGTGCTGCGGGTAACATCGGGACCGAAACCGCAGTGAAAGCGCCTGCCGACGGCTACTCGCTTCTGTTGGTCCTTTCAAATAATGCGGTCAACGCCGCCCTTTATGACAAACTCAATTTCAATTTCCTCCGCGACATCGCGCCCGTGGCCAGCGTCGCTCGCGTCCCCGGCTCACTTGATGTGAACCCATCTGTTCCTGTCCGAACGGTTCCGGAACTCATAGCTTATGCCAAGGCCAATCCAGGCAAACTCAACATGGGGTCGAGCGGCGTCGGCAGCCCGCAGCACGTCTCCGGCGAGTTGTTCAAGATGATGACCGGAGTTGATCTCGTTCATGTACCCTATCGCGGTGGCGCACTAGCGGTTGCCGATTTGCTCGCCGGTCAGGTGCAGGTGATGTTCGACGTCTTGCCCGAGTCAATCGGACACATCAAATCCGGCAAGCTGCGGTCATTGGCGGTGACCACGGCCACGCGGTCCGAGACGCTGCCCGATGTGCCAAGCATCGCAGATTTCGTGCCCGGCTTCGAGACCAGCACTTGGGTTGGCATCGGCGCGCCAAGGAACACTCCCGCAACAATCATCGACAGGCTCAACATCGAGATCAATGCTGCCTTGACCGATCCCAAACTCGAAGCGAGATTTGCCGCATTAGGCGCGACGATACTATCGGGATCGACTGCTGATTTCGCCAAGCTCATCGCAGACGAAACTGAGAAATGGGGCAAGGTGGTCAAATTCTCAGGTATGAAGCTCGAATAACACCGCAGAGTTGGGGCAAGGATGGGTCGCTTCCGTCCAAATCGGCTGTTCGACCATTGCAACGCACAATCGACTTCCGAGATGGGTCAACAACGGATATGGCGGCCGTTCGATCGGCACGTCTGTAGTACCTTAGATAGCCGACGACTTTGGTGCGCCGCGCAAGTCGGCAGAGATGGCCAGATGCGGACATCACCGAAGTTATTCGATCATCCCGTCGATATGTTGATCCCGTCGGTTGTCGCTCGCCCGTTGCCTGTGCCTATGAGTTGGTGGCCAGCGTTCAGAAACAGAGGTCCTTCAAGTACGTTCAAGCTCAATAGGGGGCAGTGGTCCGCCGCGCCGGAAGCGCGGGCCCGCAAAGGTTGAATAGACAGGCTCGCTACGCTCCCGCGTCCACCAGATAGGCGTGCAGTGTCGCCACGACCTGCGCGCCCTCCCCGACCGCCGCCGCGACCCGCTTGGTCGAGCCGGACCGCGCGTCGCCGATTGCGAACACGCCGGGCTCGCTCGTCTCAAGCGGCCCACGGCCGCCGAGACCGGTCGTGATGAAGCCCTTCTTGTCGAGCGCGATGCCGGAGCTGGCGAGCCAATCAGTGTTGGGGTCCGCGCCGATGAAATTGAAGACGTGTCGGATCGGGCGGCGCGTCTCAGCACCGTTGTGACGCCAGCACACCGCCTCAAGCACGCCGTTCTGCCCTTCGAGGCCAGTGATCTCGGCTTGCGTCAGCACCTCGACATTGGGTAGCCCATTGATGCGCTCGACGAGGTAGCGCGACATCTTCGCAGCGAGGCTCGGGCCGCGGACCAGCATCCACACCTTCGCGACCTGGCTGGCGAGGTAGACGGTCGCCTGCCCGGCCGAATTGCCGGCGCCGACGAGCACGACCTCCTGGCCGCTACAGAGCTTAACCTCCAGCGGCGAGGCCCAGAAATGCACGCTGGCCATCTCGAACGCCGCAACGTTCTCGACATTGAGCCGCCGGTAGCGCGCGCCGCTCGCGATGACGACCGCCCGCGCATGGGCGCGATCCTCGCCGCCGAGCCGCAGTGCGAAGGGGCGGTCCCGATTGTCGCGCGCGATCTCGAGCATCTCGCTCTCGGTCGGGATCGCGATCTCAGCACCGAATTTCTGCGCCTGGTTGTAGGCGCGCGCCATCAGCGCCATGCCGGAGATGCCGGTCGGGAAGCCGAGATAGTTCTCGATGCGCGCGGACGCGCCTGCCTGGCCGCCGAAGGACCGGCAGTCGACGACCAGTACTGAAAGTCCCTCCGAGGCGGCATAAACCGCGGTCGCGAGACCCGCCGGCCCAGCACCGACCACGGCGACATCGTAGACGCGACTGGGATCGATCGGTTGCAGGAGGCCGATGCAGCGCGCGAGCGCGACCTCGCTCGGATTGCGCAGCAATTGCCCGCCGGGGCACAACACGATCGGCAGCTCGCCGGGGTCGACATGGAATCGCTCGATCAAGGCTCTGGCTTCCGCGTCCTTGTCGGAATCGAGCTGCGAGCGCGGATGACCGTTGCGCCGCAGGAAGCCCTCGAGCCGCAGCACGTCGCCGTTGTCCGGCGGACCGACGATGATGGGTCCGCCGGCGCCGGTCTCAAGCATCCCGACGCGACGCAGGATGAGGGCGCGCATGATGCGCTCGCCGAGCTCGGCTTCGGCAACGAGCAGAGCACGCAGGCGTTCCGGCGAGATCACCAGCACTTCGGCGGGCTTGCGCACGAATGCATCGGTCAGCGCGGGCCGGCCCGACAGAACCGCGAGCTCGCCCATGAAGGCGCCCGGCAAATGCGTGACCACGGGCACGGAACGGCGGCCTTCGTCATACCGCACAATCTCGATTGCGCCCGCGAGCACGACGCAAACGCCGGGCGAGACTTGGCCGACTCGGGCCAGAATCTCGCCTTCGCCATAGCGATGCAGCTCGCCGAAACGGCGCATGCGCTCGATCTCGCCCGAATCGAGCCTCGGAAACATCTGATCGGAGCGCGTATCGATGATCGAGCGGGTCGGAGCGACCATGGGGTTTCGGGCCTCGCATTCGTGCTGGTTTACCAGTCGCGGCCGTTCATGCATCGTGCCCGCCGAGGAGCACGCCACGAACGGCCGAGACGCTCTTATATATGCTTCATGCATCCGACTCGCCCCGAGCGCATGTCAAGTGAAGACCGGAGTCCCGCGGCGCGGGCAAGCGGCCCCGCCACTCCACCGCCGAACGCTTCAGCTTGGAGGCCGTTTCGCCACCCGGCCTTCACAGTGATCTGGACTGCGAGCCTCGCCGCCAACACCGGCACGTGGATGTATACGGCCGCGTCGAGCTGGCTGATGACGAGCCTCAGTCCGGATCCGCTGATCGTCTCGCTGGTGCAGGTCGCGGCCAGCCTGCCGATCTTCCTGCTCGCCATTCCGGCGGGGGCGCTCGCCGATATCATCGACCGGCGGCGCTTCCTGATCATCGGCGAGGCTGCTAATACGGCGATCGCCGCCGTCTTCGCTGTGCTCGTCGCGCTCAACCTCCTGACCGCGGCATTACTGCTCCTGTTCATGTTCCTGATCAGCGCCTTCGGGGCGTTCACG
>JASHYD010000716.1 GCA_030043175.1 Xanthobacteraceae bacterium
ACGAAATCGCGTGTCACGGTGAAGACGAAATCGGGGTTGGTGCGGTACATCCTGGTCAGGAATTTGTCGACCATCTCCATCGTGAGGTCGGGCCGGCGCTTAACCAAATCCGGACCCCAGCCCTGCATATTGTTTTCGTAGAAAAGGTCGCGCATCTCCGGACGCGACCCGCTGGGCTGTGCCAGCACGGCCGCGACAACGCGATCGGGCGCCCGCTTCAAAAGATTCCAGACGAAGGGACCGCCGATGCAGAAGCCCATCACCATGAACTTGTCGATCCCTAAGTGATCGATCAAGCCGATGTGGTCATCGGTGTAGGCGTCCCACGGCCTGTCGATCTCGAGCGGGCCGGAGGACTGGCCGTCATTGGCGTTGCGCAGGTCTGATGCGATGCAGCGGTACTCTCCCTTGAACTCCTCGATCGGGTTGAAGGGCCCGCGAGCCAGGCCGGCCATCGTCGAATTCAATCCCCCGCCGGCAATGATCAACAGCGGGAAGCCGGAACCGGCCTCTTCATAGCGAATGCGAACGGGGCCTCTTTCGTAGAACGACATGCTAGCTCCTCCTTGGCCGGCCTGCTGAGCAAATACCCCCGGTGCCGCGGCCAGTGCCGTGGCCGCGGCGCCCGTCGCCAGTACATTGCGTCTGATCGGATCCATAATGGGCATCCTCCCTTGATCATTGTCTCGTCGGAGCGCACGGCTCGAAGCTGGTGGACCGAGGCCCGCTGGTTCGCAGATGCGTACGCTATTCGTAGCACAGGTTCACTTCGCGCTGAAGGGTCGGGTGCTGGCTCGCGGCCGGTCAAGAATTAGCGCATGCCATACTGGACGGAACGACCAGAAAAAGCCCGCGTCTCAGGTTGAGGCGTCAGTCTTAAAACTGTTCCGACTTTCTAGATGAGTCCCTGACGAGCAAATCGAGTGCCTGGCGGCCGTTGCGGCCAGTCCCTGGGGCCGCGAACTCTAAAGCCGCTCGAAACCGATCGCCACGTGTAGCCTTTGGGGCGATTTTTTCGCGTAGCGCGTCCGCTCGCCGACTCACCGCAGTCGTCGCGAAGCTGTTGTGTGCGGGGTTCTCCCAACCCTCAAACAGGAGACTTGTTCGCAGACTCAGGTGCCAATCTCACTCGCGCATCGCCCGGATCACCGCCTGCGTGAAGGCGTGGGTCTTGGCACTGCCGCCGAGGTCGGCGGTGCGGCTCCCCGGATCCAGCATGGCGGCATCGGTGGCTGCCTCGACGCTTGCGGCGGCGTGGACGAACTCGCGAAGCTGATGCCGTTCGCCGAGCCAGCGCAGCAGCATTGCGGCCGAAAGCATGAGCCCGGTGGGGTTTGCGGTGCCGCGGCCGGCGATATCGGGTGCCGACCCATGGCCGGCATTCGCTGCGGCATGGCATTCGCCCATGTTCAAGGACTGGGCAAGGCCGAGGCTGCCCGACAAGGCCAGCGCCTCGTTGGAGAGCATGTCGCCGAACATGTTGGTCGTAAGGACCACGTCATGATCGCGCGGCCGTGTGTAGAGATCGGCCGCAATCGCATCGATGTCCATCTCGCGCCATGTCACGTTGGGATGCAGCAGGGCTTCGTTCTTGACCTCGTTGAAGAAGAGACCGTCGGTGAGCGGCAGAATGTGGCGTTTGCCGACCACGGTGATCCGCCCCCGCCGGTGCCGGGCGGCTTCAAACGCCACCCTGGCGATGCGGCGGGAACCCTGGACGGTGATCTTGCGAAACGATAGTGCGCAGTCGGGGGTCGGCATGAACTCGCCCGGCCCCTCGAACAGCGAGCGATCGGCATAAAAGCCCTCCGTGTTTTCGCGCACGATCAGGCAGTCGAGGCCCGGAACTGCGCGCGGCAGCGGCGGCCGCGACCGCGCCGGTCGGATGTTTGCGTAGAGATCAAACGCTTTGCGGATGGTGCGCGGTACATTGACGCCGCCGTCGCTTTCCGGCGGATAAGCCGAGACGCCGCAAGGGCCGAGGATGATGCCGTCGGCCTCGCGCGCCGCTTCCATTGCAGGCGTCGGCAGGGTCGTGCCGGTGTGGCGGTGCGCCACCATGCCGACCTCGACCACGTCGAAGGCTAGATCGAGATCAAAACGCCGGTCGGCAGCTTCCAGCACCGCCAAGGTCGCATGTGTAATCTCAGGGCCGATATCGTCTCCGGGGAGCACCGCGATCTTCATTTTTCAAAACATTCCAAAGCCATCCGAGCCTCCTCGACGCAAACAAACGCCCGGCCACGGATGGAGTCAATTGCGCCGTAACCTTGGAGCGCGGGCGTCTCGCCGCAATTAAAGCCGCGTAGCCGTCGGCTCGAGCGTGAGCGAAAACCCGGGCGGTTCGCCGGATTTTCGATCGACGGTACGATTGCGAACACTCACACTCAAATGCGGGCTGCCGGCCAAGCGAGCGCGAAGCGGCGGCGCGATAAACTCATTTCGCCGCCAAAAGCTGCGCCGCCTTCTTGGCTACCTCCGGCGGGGTCCGGTAGATCTCCGCCACCAGTTTCTGCAAATCCTCCCCGGTCACCGGGTTGACCTCCAGCTGCGATTTTTCTGCGTCCGCCATGAAGGCCGGGTCCGCTATCGTGGCCATGAAGGCCTTGCGCAGCGCATCGACGCGTTCTGCCGGGATGCCGGGCGGAGCCAGGAACGGGCGACCCATGACCTGACGGGCGAAAATCAGCTGCAGGATCTGGCGATCCTCGTCGGTCTTGGCGAGATCGACGATGAGCGGAATATCGGGCAGGTCGGGATGCTTGTGCAACGAGAGTTGCACCAAAACGTTGAGCTTCTTTTCGGCAATCCAGGACCCGTGCGTCGCCTTCACGCTCGACCATGACCAGCCGCAGCGGCCTTGCAACTCGCCTCGCTCCATGGCGAGCACAACATCGTTGCCGCCGGGGTAGCCGCTCACGATTTTCATCTTGGTGCCGAGCACGCCGTTGACCACTTTGGGAAACTGGTCGGTGTCGGCGCTGGCGCCGGTGCCACCCACCGTCATCTCCTTGGTGCGCAGATCATCGAAAGTGGTGATGCCGCGCCCTGCGAACGCGACACACACGCTCACTTCGTGATTAGCGCTTCCGATCCAGGTGAACTTGTTGCCGTCGAATTGGGCTGCCTGCTGGCCGAGCAGAGGATCGAAGCCGGTGCCGCGCCCGATGATGCCGAACACCGAGCCGTCCTTGGGGGCGACGCGATAAAGCCAGTTGGCAAGCCGCAGGCTGCCGGCGCCCTCCATGTTCTTGACCAGGACGGTGGGGTTACCGGGGATGTGGCTGCCGAGATGCCGGGCGAGCACGCGGGCATAGAGGTCGTAGGCACCACCGACGCTGTAACCGACATAAAGCTCGACGTTCTTGCCTTTATAGAAGTCGGCGGCGTTCTGCGCCTGCGCCGCCACCGCTGCGGTGAACGAAACGATTGCGGCTGCCGTGGCACGCGCCCATATCGCAAACGTCATCTGATCTTCCTCCCCGGGACGGGTATGGATTCCGAGCTCGCTGCGGAGCTTGTCATTGGGGCCGGCCGGAAGCCGCACCCGTTACGTGCGCACCGCGATGGCGCCAAAGGTATGAAACGTCACGATTGAACTCTACCAGCTTTGCGCCTGCTTGTCAGGAAAGCTCGGTGCAAACAGCGACGACTTGACGCTGCGTGAGCTTTCCGATGTAAACTTGCAAGCGGCGGCGAGCGCCGCCGTATGATATAAAAAGACAGAAAATTCGGGCCTCTGGCGGTCGCCATCGCTGATGGGCAGTGCCCCTGAGCCACACGGGCGAGGAACGCTTGTATGCCGGTTGATATGGCATCGATGGCTTGGCATGCCTTGACCTTGCTTTTGGAACCGGCGCGTCTCGCTATTCTGCTGATCGGGGTTCTCATCGGCCTTGCGATCGGCGTTCTTCCCGGCCTCAACGGGATCGTCGGCATGGCGATGCTGATCCCGTTCACCTACAACATGGACCAGCACACGGCGATGGCGTTGCTGCTCGGCATGGCGGCCGTGATTACGTCATCGGATTTCATTAGCGCGGTGCTGTTCGGAGTTCCGGGCCACGTGGGCGCAGCCGCTACCGTGATCGACGGCCACGCGATGGCCCGCAACGGCGAGGCGGGGCGCGCCTTCGGGGCGGGATTTGCGGCTTCGCTCGCGGGCGGCCTGATCGGCGCCGTCGTGCTCGCGCTAAGCATTCCGGTGTTGCGCCCGCTCCTGCTTGCAATCGGCTCCCCGGAACTGCTCGCCTTCTCGCTGTTTGGATTGTCGATGGTGGCGACGCTGTCGGGCCGTGCGCCGCTAAAGGGGCTCACGGTTGCGGGCCTCGGTCTGATGATTTCCATGATCGGCTCGCGCTCGGAAAGCGGCACGCTGCGCTGGACGTTCGACACGCTCTACCTTTACGACGGCGTGCCTCTGGTGCCGGCGATGCTCGGGCTGTTTGCCATTCCGGAACTGTGCGAGCTCGCCGTCGCCCGCAAAAAGATCGCCGGCGATCAGGCCTCCAACATCAATCTCTCCAATCAGTGGCAAGGGGTGCGGGATGTCGTCCGGCACTGGTGGCTGGTGGTGCGATGCGGCGTCCTGGGCACCGGGCTCGGCGCTATTCCGGGCATCGGCTCTGCGGTGATCGATTGGATCGCCTATGGGTATGCCCAGCGCACCGAAAAAAATCCTGAGACCTTCGGCAGCGGCGATGTGCGTGGCGTCATCGCCCCGGAAAGCTCCAACAATGCCAAGGAGGGTGGCCATCTGGTGCCGACCATCGCATTCGGGGTACCGGCCGGCGCTTCGATGGCGATTTTGTTGGGCGCGTTTCTGATGCACGGATTAACACCCGGCCCGGAGATGCTGACCAAGCAGCTCGATGTAACCTATACGATCGTATGGAGCCTCACGCTTGCCCATATCATCGGTGCGGTGATCTGCCTGTTCGCCTGTCCGTGGCTTGCCCGCATCTCGACGGTGCGCCCGGAAATCCTGTTGCCGATCGTGCTGTCGCTCGTGTTCGTCGCCGCCTATGAGGGGTCGCATGACTGGGGCGACCTCTATTCGCTGATGATCTTCGGGGTGGTTGGCTGGATTATGAAACGGCTCGCCTGGCCGCGTCCGCCGCTGGTCGTGGGCCTGGTGGTCGGCGCCATTTTCGAGCGGTATCTCTATATCTCGACCTCCCTTTACGGTCTCGGCTGGCTAACCCGGCCAGTCGTGTTGGTGATCCTCGCCCTGGTTGCCTGGGCGTTGTACCGACCGCTCTCCGAGATCGTCAGGAGCGTCATTGCGGAGCTGCGCCAGATCGGCTCGCATCCGTTCCGGATTTCGGCATCGGCGGCCTTCACGATGGCAATCATCCTCTTCATTATCGTGGCGATTGCACTCTCGACCGACTGGCCGGCTGCCGCCAAGCCGGTGCCGCTCACCGCATGCGGCATGGCGCTGACTGCTGCGGCCCTCAACCTCATCAATGAGTTGTTCGGAAAGGAGCTGGCCGCACGCGGCAATGTCGATGGCGGTGTTGCGTCTGGCAGCCACGGCCCGATCGCGGATAAGAACTTCGGCATGTCGGGAACGAGGGTGCGCGCTCAGGCCACGATCTATTTCGGCTGGCTGGCCGGCCTGCTCGCGCTTGTCGCGGTCGTCGGTTTCATTCCGGCGATTGCGATTTTCATCGTCGCATACATGCATCTGGGCTTCAAGGAATCGCTCGTAAGCGCGGTCGCCTATGCGGCAATCACCGCGTTGCTGTGCTGGGGCCTGTTCCACAAGCTGCTGGCCGTTGCATGGCCGCAATCGCTGCTTGGCGACATCTTCCCCACGTTGCGGTCAACGCTGGGTTTCATCTGATCGACGCGTGAAGGAGAGAAGGAGAGAGAGTCAACAACTCCAACCTAGCTGACGCTGATGTTGGAGCTTGCGAGTGAAAGATGCAAAGCACCTTCCCCGCGATAGGCAGGTTGACAGACTGCCCACTCACTTCGGACTTGCCGAGGCCAGCATGGTATTTCCAGGCGATATTCCGGGCACCGTTAAGGTCGGCGTTGACCTCGTATCCGCACGCTTGGCAACGAAAGAGGGACTGCGTCGGGCGGTTGCGCCGATGCACATGTCCACACTTGCTGCAACGCTGGCTGGTGTGCCAGGGGTCGATGGCCTCCACGATAGAGGTCGCCTGATGGAGCGCAATACCGTTCTTCTCGCGCCGTTCCAGCCCAGCGCGGCGACAGCGTTAAAGCAAGCACACGACGCCGACAAGATCGCGTCTTGGTCGGGCGTCAATCGAAGTCGAATGCACACTGTGCGCTTCACACTTCATGCATGGAGGAGATATCTGATGTATGGAGGAGATATCTGCAATGTACAAGGGTTTAGGGCGGCAATTTAAGCCGCCGCGCTCCTCTCCAACCAAGCAAGCGCTCTGGTTGGAGTATCCACGCGGAGGTTTCCGATGACAGGCCTTTATGAGCAAACTCCCGGACAGGGCCACAATCGCCCCCCGGTCGAAGACAAGGAGGGGAAGTGGGAGCGCTGGTCGAAGAAGCGCACCTTCGTGCGCGAACTGGCCGGCACCTATAGCGACGTCTACAAAACCCTGCTCGAGGAACCGCGCGTCTATTCATCGCGCAACCATCCGTGGAAAGGCGGGCCGGCGCTGTACGGCAAGCATGTGATTAGCCCGCAAGCAGCCAACGTGGTGCAGTCAATCGAGACCCACATCGAGTGCTACGCGCCCGGCGCCTACGGCCAAAAGCACGGGCACCTCAACAGTGCGGTGTTCTATGTGCTCAAGGGGCGCGGCCACGACATCCATGACGGGCGGCGCATCGACTGGAAAGCCGGCGATATCATGATCGTCGAATGCGCGAGCGTGCACCAGCATTTCAACGACGACCCCGACAACGAGGCGATTCTGCTCGTGTTCAAGGCAAAACCGCTATTCCTGTTCATGCACCTTCTGTTCCAGAAGATCGTGTCCTACCCGCCCAGCGAAGCAGCGCCCGGACATGAGGATTTCCGGCCGCCGAAGGATCTGTGAGACGAGGCGCTGCCATGTCACAGGATCACTCAAAGGGCGCGCACGGCTGGGATGCGACGACTTGGCGAACTCCCATCAATTCGCGCTGCCGGGCCGCGGGAGGCCCGCCGATGTGAGCTTTGGAGTGTTAGGTGCAGGGCGGCCTTGCGGAACGCCGAACGCGTTGCGGGACGATCCTGCTTTGACCGCCGCTAGAAGGGAGTGATTATGGTGGAGTGTTGCGAGCATGCACGGGTTGTTGGGGGCGCTGGATGACCAAGATTCTTGATGAACGCGATTTCGCGCATGTCGGCGATAAGGCGGCAAGCCTGCGCGTCGAGGACATCGCCGCCTCGCAGGAGTTCCGCAAGATGTACGAGGCGCTGCCCAATGTCGTCAGCGCCGAGGATATGCCGTGGGAACGCTCGCCGGACGGGCTTATCAAGCATTTGGTTCATCATAAGATGAACACGCGGGAGCGCTGCGTCGAGGCCTACATGCAATTCCTCAAGCCCGGCGAGCGCTCCGGCAAGCACCGCCACATGTGGGAGGAAGTGCTGTTCTGCGTCGAGGGCTCGGGCTACGACCTGCACTGGGACCTGAAGTTCGATTGCCTCGACGCCTTCGAATGGCAGTGGGCCGACCAGCCGAAGAAATTTGCCTGGGAACGGGGGGACTTCATCTACGTGCCGCCGTTCAGCATCCACCAGCATTTCAACGACCATGCGACGTCGGAGGCGCGCCTGATCGTGATCTCCAACCGCATGGTCAAGGAAATGGGCTTCGATTGGTTCGATCAGATCGAGAACGCGCCGGGGTTTTGAGCCTCGTCATGCAGCCGCTACGAACCCGGCGCGTGATGGACGCGTCAGCCACGAGAGCGTTTTGGCGAAATGGAACGGTTGAGCGCTCACCCTCC
>JASHYD010000717.1 GCA_030043175.1 Xanthobacteraceae bacterium
AGGTGCAATTCCAACTCCGGAGCGTGCTCGGCATCGATCTGACGCAGGAAGCGCAAGAATTCCTGGTGCCGGTGCCGTGGAAAGCAGCGGCCGCTGACGGTTCCCGCCGCCACGTTCAGCGCTGCAAAGAGTGTGGTCGTGCCATTGCGCACATAGTCGTGAGTCCACGTGCCACAGCGCCCGCGCTTCATGGGCAGTCCAGGTTGCGTGCGGTCCAGGGCCTGAATCTGGCTCTTCTCATCAACGCACAGCACCACCGCATTCTGGGGCGGGTTCAAGTAAACCCCCACCACATCCAAGAGCTTCGCCACGAAATGCGGGTCTCTCGAGAGCTTAAAAGTCTCCTGCCGGTGCGGCTGCAATCCATGCTCACGCCAAATACGTTGAACCGTGCTCGCGTGCACTCCCTGCGCTTTCGCCAGCGTACGCGAGCTCCAGTGCGTCTGACCCTTTGGCTTGGTCTGCAGAGTCGCTTTGATGATCCGTTCCGCCAATCCTGATTGCGGTCTGCGTCCTCGTCCCTCTGCTACCTCCCACAAGCCTTCTGGCCCCTCGGCGACGACCCGCCGTCGCCAAAGGCGGCACGTATGCCGGTTCACGCCGAGTTCATCAGCAATGGCCAAGTCGCTGTACCCTTGGTGCGCCAGCAGCACGATGCGGCAGCGCGTGACTACTTGCTGGGGGGTGCCGTGCGCACGGACCCACATTTCAAGCAGCTTCTCCGGCATCAGCCTCTTCGGCTTCCGCTTCGCGTGCTGTCGCTCCTTAGCCGGCCACGCCTCAGCTCGCTCCCACTCTCCCTTCCCCACCCAACAGCCCCACCGCTCTTCACCGATAAACCGGCCCGCAGATCAAAAGAACGCATCGCCCCGACCTGCATCGTCACCCTCAGCGCTCTATTGACCCTCGCTGCTGAGCTCAGCTATGGCCCGCTCGCTGCTAAATCCCCATAGCTGAGCGCGTGGCACCGCCTCATACGTGCCCCTTCCCGCGGTTTCGTCCCTTGGAGGTTTCCAGACGCCGGCCGCGTCGGTGGGGGAATGTTTGTGACGGCCGGCGTCTGGAAACCTTCACAAGTCCGGACATCCCGACCCTTCCCAAGCACCCGGAACCGGGTGTAGCCTAGAAGTTGCAAGCCACCCAACGGGACGTGCTGAAGTCTCCGGGGGTGAACGGCAACGTCGGCCCCCACGGCGGGCGAGCATCCGGAAATGCAATCCACGTCGTTGCATGCAATGGGAGAATCATCATGAACCGACGTACCACGTTTATGCTGACCGCCATGATCTTGGGGTTGGCGATTTCTCCAGCGCTTGCCGTGGACAACGGTTCCCCCCTTCCCGATTTCTCCGGTCAGTGGGGACGGGATATGTTGTTTTTCGAACCGCCGCCTTCAGGTCCGGGTCCCCTCATCAACTCAGTCCGCAAGACCGACGGTACCGTCGTCCCGCGGGACCCCTGTTGTACGATCGTGACGCAGGGAGGGTGGTTTGGTGATTATACCAGCCCGATCCTAAAACCAGAGGCCGCACAAGCCGTCAGGAAGTTCGACGACTTAGCCGCGGCCGGGACAGTGGTGCCGGATTCGCACAATACGTGCTGGCCTGAGCCCCCGCCTTATGCCATGGCGCTCCATTTCGGTGTGCACATTCTGCAGCAGAGAGATGAAGTCACGCTGCTTTACCTGCTCTACAACACCGTGCGCCATGTCCGCCTGAACGAATCACATCCTGAGAACCTGACGCCAAGCTGGCAGGGCCACTCGGTCGGCCGGTACGAGGGTGACACGCTAGTGATCGACACCGTCGGCATCAAGGTTTCACCGCTCTCGACGGTTGATCCTTTCGGTACTCCGCACAGCAAAGCGCTGCATGTCGTCGAGCGCTACCGCCTGATCGACGGCGAAGCCGCCGCCGAAGACCAACAAAAGCACGGCGCCATATTTAGGCCCACACCTCCTTACGGGCGCGGCACCATTGACCCAGACACCGCGAAAAAGGGGTTGCAAGTCGAGTTCACCGTGGAGGACCCAGACGTTTTCACTACACCCTGGTCGGGGCGGGTTACCTATCGTCGCCTCATCGGCTACTGGCCGGAAGCCGTCTGCGCGGAAAATCCATTCTTCTTGGGTTCGGACGCTGCGATGCCCACGGCGTACACGCCAGATTTCTGAGCGGCGAAAGCCAAAAAGTGGTAACTGTGACGCGTGTAACTCGGCCCCTAGACGACTGACCGCTCCGGGTCACGTTCAGACCAAATCGGAAGCTGCATCGTTGCCCGTCCGCTGGTCCGGTCCTCCTACGGGAGCTGACGTTTGCGTTCGTCCTGAACGACGCGCTCGTTCTCGTCAACGCCCGCTGCCCGTGGCCAACCACTCCCCATCGAACCGCTTGGCAAACGCCCCCGCATCCGACTTCGAGAAGCAGAACATCACAAACCGGAGATCATCGTGGCGCAGAGAGTACGTGAGCTGCGCGGCCGATGGGACACCGGCAGCGCAAAACATCACCTCTCTGCTCACGGGGTCCCGCACCTTTTCTGCCGGGAGCGCCACCGCGATGCGGCCATTTGGGCTTGAGATCACCGCGGGTGATTTCGCCTTTGCGGACGTCATCTGTCCGCTCGCGAACCCGTGATAAGGCGCGAGGAATCAGTCGCGAAAGTGTGACGTGAGGGCGGGGAACGAGAAATTGTCCAACGGACTTTCCGTGTGTTGGCCGATGCGCCTATCGGTCACCGTCCTTTTCTCCTGGGGGGGCCATGCACAAGATCGGCACGGCAATCGTTGCATCAACCATTTTTATCGGTCCCATCGCCGGCGCCGTGCTTCCATTTTCTCGCGGTTGGCTATGGTGCGTACTGGCTAGTAGGGCGGCGCCGCAAAGCCAATGGCCCTACGGCGCTGATGCGCGCTGAGGCCGCAGAAGTAGCCACCAACTTGCGCAAGTCCCGTCGAATGTCGGGGCACAGCCTCCGGCGGCGCTGGAGCCGCCAAGTATCGGGGGAAGGGTCGTCGTCATTCGACTTTGGCAATTCGAACAGTTCCGACCTAAACGGATGGCGCCCATTCCGCACGCCACGTGTCGTTAGGTCGAAGACCCCAGGGCTTCCCCCCTCAGCAAGCCCTGGGGTCATCTCTCCTTCTTAACGCCTTAACGTCCTCGTAGGACGCCGGCACCTTGGCGCCGCGTCGCCGGCAAGCGCTCACCCTCAAATCGCTTGACAAACGCCCCCCGCGTCTTCCGACTTGGACAAGCAGAACACCACCAAGTCGCTATCGTCGAGGCGAAGAGAATACGTGAGCGGGGTCGCCGACAGGACACCGGCAGCGCAAAAATCACCTCACGGTCCACGGGGTCCCGCGCCTTTTCGGAGGGGAGCGCCACGTGATGCGGCCATTTACGCTTGAGATCGTCGCGGATGATTTCGCCCTTGCGGCGGGTCATCGCCGCGTCGCCATCAGCCTCGTGGCCGGAACCTTGAATTCCGCCCGTGCCCTTCTCGCTCGCGGAGTGCCTCCCGTCCGGCGTCCGTAATCTTGATGCAGCCAATTTCGATGGTCTGATCGCCAGACATAATGCTCTCACGCTGGATTGTTGCGAGCCCATTGCGGAGGAGGCGGCCTAACATGTGAGGTGACACGCCGTGTGCGAACAGAAGCACCTCGGTGAGGCCGCTCTGACTGCTGGCAAGGAATTGAAGCGCCTGCCGCCGCTCCGCGCTTAGGCGACGCCTCGTCTTCGTCCCTTTCATGATTACCTTACAAGACCCAGGTCCGCGTGTGCGCTCGTCACCGCGCGGTCACAAGCATGAGGCAAGCCCGATCAGACATTCGGTGGGCCGAAAGTGGCCATCAAAGCGAAAAAATGAGGACATGAAGTCTGAATAGCGACGGCCGGTAATCACCTATTCCAAATCTCGCTCCTCTCCCGCTGCACGGCGATGCCGGAGGGATTACGAACCTTGATCCAGACGCGGCACGGGCCGGATCGATAGGTGCCATCGATGAAGGCCCTCGGGGTGAAGCCCTTTTCCGATCGCCAAGGCATGGACCATCACAGGTGATTTCCCCTTTTGCGGCGGATCATGATTTGCCGACCCTACGCTTAATAACCGCCCGCCATCGCACCGATGGCGCAGGCGACTCTTGATCAGCATCAGGTGCAGCTGCCAAAGCTTGATTGGGCACCGAGGCGCCGCCATGAATCCGATGGAAGCCAGCGGCCCTGAGAACGACGGAGATCGCGCCCCAGGCGACGTTCGCCCGAAAGGCGGAGCGCCACCTCCGCGGGAAGGAGGCCATGTCACCCCTCCCCGCGCAGCTCCCCGGCTACCTAACCGCCGTGTCTCAACCGCCGACCTCGCCCGTCATCACTGGGCCGAACAATTCCCAGCTCGTGCCGTTGAACCGCTCCATCTGCATCTGTTTGATCGGCGCAAAATCGTTGGGGCCCGTGTTGATCTTGATGCCCGGCAGCAGCATGCCGAGCTCCAAGTTCTTAAGGCTCGCGGCCTGCTTCATGATGTTCTCGCGGGTGAGGTTGTCACCGCTCTGCTTGAGCACCGCAACCAAGGTCTGTGCTACCAGATAACCAAGGACGGTGTTGATCGACGTCATGTCGCCGTCCGTCGGAAGCGGACATAATCGTCTGCTTTGGCGTTTTCTGTGATGCCGATCACACTTTGGCGGTTTGCAGCAACCCACCGATAGGCAGACGCCATTGATCGGAAATCATCCTATGTGAGGCGCGACAATGAATTGGATTTGGGTGTTCGTGAGCTTTGGCGGCCGGCTCGATCGTGAGCGGTACAAAACAGCTAGCCACATGCTCACCTTGGCGTGCTGGGTAGCGGCAGTGCCCTGTATTGGAGCGATGCTAGAGTTCGGATCGCCGCAATGTTCTTGCCGGCGATTTGGCCTTGGCTCGCGCTGGCAATAAAGCGGTTGCGTGATAGTGGACGCTCAGCAGGGCTCGGCGTTCCGTTCATGTTGGCTTGGGTATTCGCAGGAGTCTCTTTGCTGGCGGGCAAGATCGAAATGATCGGCCCGCTAACAACCTTGGGACATTTGTCGTTGCGACCGCAAGCTTTGTCCTACTCGAGGACAAGATCGGGAAGCTTCTACCCACTAGTCACAAACGTATTAGCCCACTCCTGTATTGGTGGGCCTATCACGCGTTATCAGCACGATGGAGGTTATGTGGTGAGCAAACTGGCGAATTTGAACCTGAGAATGAACGCATGACCGGCGCAAAAGGCGCGGTTTCTGTAGGTGGGTCATATCTGTTTCTGCCCCTTTCGTCTGGCGGTGCTTACGGCGGGATCACACCGGGTAGGGCTTGTGCGACGAAGTGAATCCGGACTACCATCGCCCTGCTCGCGACCCTGTCTATATTTCCGACGTGTGAACGGAGCCCATACTTCCCGGATCAATCCCGCTCGTAGATATTGTTGGCGTGCATGAGCGGCATAGGACGGACATGAAATCATCTTCCTCGTGTCGCGGAATCGGCAGCGAAGCTTTCGGCGTCCTTGTCGCGGCAGGCCTCGGTTCCAGCTTCTTGTCGATCACGGCGTCTGCCCAGCCGGCTGCCACGGCTCCCTCGTCCCTTTCAGCCGTCAAGCCGCACTTGCTGAGTCCGGAGGAACGGCAGAAGCGGGAGGAATGGCAAAGGTCTATATCGCGGATTCCAGCGCCGAAGAAGGGATGCTTCAACTCCTCCTACCCGAGCCTAGAATGGCATGAAGTGCCGTGCGGGCCGCCGCCCGTTCGTCGATACCCATGAGGAGCACACTTGCGGTGGATGTTGAGATTATCCTGGACGACGACGATGGTCTTGGCGTCGGCAAAATGGATGTCGGCCAAGTCCTTCAGGACCTGGGCATAGTCGGCCGCGGTAGGGCGATCGGTAACTTTGACGTGGCGCCAGCCTTCGAGCGGCGCGAACAACATGAAAAGATTGGCAGTGCCATTGCGTTCGTACTCGTAATCATGACGGGCCGGACGGCCCGGTTTCATCGGCACGGGAATGCAGGTCTCAGCAATAAGTTTTGTGAGGCTGAGCGGCGAGGAACAAGCTTCAAGCTCTCATTCGAAAAGGGAAAGGCCCGGCGAGCCGGTTGCTAGACTAAAGGCGCGGATCTTGCTCAAGGCCGATGTCTCCGAGGCCGATATCGAGGCGCTGGAGACCAACGCATCGAGGCTCTAAACTAGGGCCTGTCCTCAGTTGAGAAGGATGATAGCCGAGACCAGTTGGACGGCTGCGAGAAAATTTCGAGCAAGTTTGTCGTAGCGGGTCGCAATGGCCCGAAAGTGCTTAATTTTATTGAAGAA
>JASHYD010000718.1 GCA_030043175.1 Xanthobacteraceae bacterium
CAGCGGTCGCATGCCTCCACGCCGATATTGTAGGCCGCCGGCGTCGGCCAGCGGAATTGCCGGTACAGCGCGTCATAGTCGGCGCGTCGGGTCAGAATGGGCTGGCCAATCATCTTTGACACGTCGGACAAAAAAAAGTCGAGCGCCCGCCCTGCACGATTCGCTTCACCCTACCGTGGCATCGCGGCGTGACACAGGGTTCGCCCTCGCGGTCATAGACCCGGAAATGGTGCTGGAAGTAGCCAAGCTCGCCATCGGTCTGGCGATGATTGCGCAGCGACGACCCGCCGGCCTTGATGGCGTCGTTGAGGACGGCCTTGATGGCATCGACGAGCGCGACCGCCCTGGCGTTGGGGACGCCTGCGCGCGTCGCGATCGTGGCGGCGCGGCGCCTCGGCGACAGCCCCGCTCGGTGCAGGGCCTCGCACGCATAGATGTTGCCGAGGCCTGCCACGACCGTCTGGTCGAGGAGAACGGCCTTGAGGCTCGTTTTCCTGTTGCGGCAGGCGGCGGCCAGGAGCTTGGCGTCGAACGCGTTGCCGAGCGGCTCGGGCCCCACCTCGCGCATCAGCGGATGGCTGGCCAGTTCAGTCCGCGGCACGATCAGCATCAGACCGAACCGGCGCGGATCGTTGAACGTGACGGTGGCGCCGGAGGACATGTGGAACACGACGTGATCATGGGCCGGCGCGGTCAGGCGCGGGTGATGGAACTCGCCTGGCTTTGTTTTCATGTCCTCGTGGCTCACGCGGAACGAGCCCGACATGCCGAGATGCATCAGCAGCACGTCCCCGGACGCAAGGTCCGCCGTCAGGTATTTGGCGCGGCGGCCGACACCCGTCACGGTCTGGCCTTCCAGCCGCTTTGCGAAGTCTCGCGGCAGCGGCCGGCGCAAATCCGGCCGCCGCGCCTCGACCCGAGTGATGCGGACGCCCTCCATCACCGGAGCAAGTCCGCGCCGCACGGTTTCGACCTCGGGGAGTTCCGGCACCGGAGTTTCCTGTTCACCTTGGCCTAACAATCATACGAAAGGTTTCGTCGCGGTCGCAATAACTTATTGGCATCGCTAGACATTCGGCCAACACCATGGGTGGCAGCGGCGATTGGGTGGCTACCCCCTTAAGAGAAAGGGATCGCAGCATGAGCCCTCTACCGCAAGGCATCCTTCAACCCCAATCGGCGCGCAACAAGCTCTTGCGCGTCGCTGAGCTGAAGCTTGCGCCCAGCACCTGATGGTCATCGAGGTGCCGGCCTGCGCCATGCCCTGAAAACAAAGGCTATCACTACCATCCGAAGCTCTGGAGCCGATCGCGAAGGCGTTCGGCGATAAAAACGATAGCATTTTGTCCGCGAAATCGAAGCAGCCGCAACCAAAGCCAGGCGACGCGTGCGCGCTTTCAGCCACTGGTCACGTGCCACCGAAACACAGAGCCCGAATACACGACCCTCAACGGGGGTGCGAGCCGGTCCACCGCACACTGCGACCACATCGCCGACCTCGCCCGGCTCGCCGTAAGGATCGGGTACCAGCAGCCTAGTGTTTGCCGGCAACAGGGCTGCAGGCGGCCAAGGCATCATGTTCGGCTATGCGTGCCGGGAGATGCGAGAGCTGATGCCAGCGCCGATCTATTAGCACCGCACTGTCAAGTGATGTCGGTCTGGCATGTCGACCTGTCGGGAAAGTTGGTGATCGGCGGTCCCGATTGTGGCCTGGTCGGGCGCAAGATTATGGTGGACACCTGCTGGGCGATTGCCAAGGCGCTCAAGATTTAAGCGAGCATCGTGTAATAGGGCGCCGGAGGGCGGATCGGAACGTCAACGCCAGGCGGTGAGCTAATGCTCACGACTGCTTGACCTCGATCCGAGACATTCCTACGAATGGCGCCAGGCTGGTCTCGATTTATCTCGCGCTATCAGTCAGTTAGGCGACGGATTGTTGTTCACCTTGAAGCGGGGATTTGATAGCGCCTGCGCGCCTTCCAGGCTATGGTCCCGGCGCCATAAGGATCATCGCCATGACGCCAACGAACGGCGCACCAGAACCCAGTCGCGAGACGCATTTCGGCTTTCGTACGGTCGGCATCGAGCACAAACAGGCGATGGTCGATCAAGTCTTTGACAGGGTCGCCCCGCGCTATGACCTGATGAATGACCTGATGTCCGGCGGCCTCCATCGGGTGTGGAGGGACATCCTGGTGACGGCGGTAAATCCGCCCCGGAGCGAGCGGTCCTTTTCTGTGCTGGACGCCGCCGGGGGCACCGGCGACGTGGGAATGCGGATCGTGGAAGCGGGGGGCGCAGGCACCCGGGTCACGGTTTGCGACATCAACCAGGACATGCTCGGCGCCGGCCGCGAGCGGGCAGGGCAGCGCAGGCTTGAAGATCGCGTGAGCTTCATGGCGGGCAATGCCGAAAGCCTGCCGTTTCCGGACCGGACCTTCGATGCCTGCACCATCGCCTTCGGTATCCGCAACGTGCCACGGACCGCGATCGCAGTTGCCGAGTTCTTTCGCATTCTCAGGCCCGGCGGCCGCTTTCTCTGCCTCGAATTTTCCACTGTTGATGTGCCCGGGCTCGATGCCGTCTACGATTTTTATTCCTTCAATGTTATTCCGGCGCTAGGCCAGGCGGTCGTGGGCGATGCCGACCCGTACCGATATCTCGTCGAGTCGATCCGGCGGTTTCCGAAGCCGAAGGCTTTTGCGGAAATGATCACCGCGGCCGGGTTCCGGCGGGTGTGCTTCCGCCTGTTGACCGGCGGCGTGGTTGCGCTCCATTCGGGGTGGCGGCTGTGAGCCGGCGCGCTCCGTGATCTCGGCGCTCTCTCACCTGGTTCGCCTTGGCGGCGTAGGTCTTGTGTGCGCCCGCGAGGGGATATTCTCACTTGTGGATCCGGCACCGCTGCCGCCTGCACTGCGGCTGGTGTGGCGCCTCGGGCGGCTCATCGAGCGGCCCTCCGCGGCAGATGCAAAGAACCGGCTTTCCACGACTGTAACGGCGCTCGGCCCCAGCTACGTGAAGCTTGGCCAGTTCCTAGCCACGCGGCCTGACGTGGTTGGTCCCGCGCTGGCCCGGGACCTTGAAAGCCTCCAGGACAGCATGCCGCCGTTTTCTCAAGCCGAGGCTGAAAAGGCCGTGGCGGCGGCGCTGGACAAGAAGCTCTGCGACCTGTTCGTAAAGTTCGGGCCGCCAGTCGCCGCCGCGTCCATTGCCCAGGTGCATCGCGCCGAAATCGCGACGCCATCGGGGCGGCGTGCGGTTGCCGTCAAGGTGTTGCGTCCCGGTATCGAGAGGCGCTTTGCGGTCGACCTTGCGGCATTTGGATTCGTGGCCCGAAGCGCCGAACGCTTATCGGCAGAAGCGCGGCGGCTCATGCTGGTCGAGGTCGTCGAAACCCTTGCCCGTTCGGTCGCGCTTGAGATGGACCTGCGGCTGGAGGCGGCCGCGCTCTCGGAGATGGCCCACAACAGCAAGGACGATCCGGATTTCCGGGTGCCGCAGGTGGAATGGGACTATACGGCGCGCAATGTTCTGACGATGGAATGGATTGACGGCACGCCGCTCAGCGACCGCGCCGCGCTGATGGCGAGGGGCTTGGATCTTGCCAAGCTCGGGCGCGCCCTGATCCAGACCTTCCTGCGCCACGCACTTCGCGACGGCTTTTTTCATGCCGACATGCACCCAGGCAATCTGTTCGTCGACGCCGAGGGGCAGCTGGTCGCGGTCGACTTCGGCATCATGGGACGGCTGCGCCCGCAAGAACGGCAATTTCTCGCGGAGATCCTGCTCGGCTTTATCACCCGCGACTATCGCCGCACCGCCGCGGTGCATTTCGAGGCCGGCTATGTGCCGGCGCATCATTCGGTCGAAAGCTTCGCCCAGGCCATCCGGGCGATCGGCGAGCCGATCCACAATCGAACCGCCGAAGACATCTCGATGGCCAAGCTGCTCACGCTTTTGTTCGAGGTGACCGGCCTGTTCGACATGCGCAC
>JASHYD010000719.1 GCA_030043175.1 Xanthobacteraceae bacterium
GCAACCGGACCTCACACTGGATGAGATCGTCTTGGCACTGCACAAGCGGAGAATTTCCGGAAGCCGCAGCGCGCTCTCCCGTTCGCTCGTCATGGCATCACTATTAAAAAAAGCCTCCGCTCCGCAGAGCGAAACCGAGACGACGTGGCGCGGACGCGCCGACGCTCGATGGAACCTGGAAACACAGAACGCTTCGCGCTTCTCGGCCGATCTCCTTGGTGATCTGGTCGTCTATACTCCATGAAGGATTGCCGTTCGATTTGTGTCTTTTCGGCGCAACCGCGCCCTCCTCTTCGATAGGCGTCGGCTGATCATCGGGGATTAAGCGTCCTCTAGGGGGCGGGCATCGGTGCGATAGCTTCCCTGCCGGCCTCCATGAGGACTCCCCCGCGATAGATGGAGTTATGATCCGGTTCATTCCACACGTACCAGAACAGGCCCCCTACACGTCCCTGGCGGGACAGGCGGCGAAAATAATCGCGCATCTCGCTTACAGAACGGGCTCGGTCCTGGTCCAGGACCGACGATGCGGCGCCGCTTCCAAATCCCCATTCCGTCACCCAGTAGGGCTTCGTGTTGTCCGGCGGAAAGACCAATTGGTCCAACTGGGCGTTGCGTTGGGCGATGGCGGCTTTGTCCCCCGACTTCACGGCTGGGGGATAGTCGTGGACGCCGTAGCCATCCACCAGGTCGTCGAGTCCGTGGGCCCGGAGAAAGGCATAGGTGGCCGGGATGGAGACAGCATCCACCTTCAGGCTTTGGAGCCACTGCGCGTTGGCGGCTGCGGCCATCCCGGCGGAAATGATGGGCGCGTGCTTATTCAGCTTGGAGTGATCGCGCACGTCCTTCAGGGCGGCCAGGATCTTCAAATATTGGAGGAATCCTTGAGCGACCTTCTTTGCCTCCGGATCTCGAGACAAATCCTTCAAGGTGAAGGCCTTCCCCTCGCCTGGTATCGGAAAATCGCCATTGAAATCGGTCCAATTGAGCTCGTTGCCCAGCTCCACGCCCCCCAGCACGACGCCTTTTTCGTCCAGCTTGTCGAAGACGGTCTGGTAGAAGGCTCGGGAGCGCTCGGAATCGGCTGAGGACAGAGGCATGGCGCTGCGCATCTGGCGCTTCTCGTCGGCGGGACGCAGCTGAGCATTGGGTGCGAATACGGGGCCGGTCACGAGGACCAGCCCAATGCCCTCGGACTGGAGGGTCTTCGCCAGGTCCATGTTCTTGTCGTCCGGCCTCAGGCTGGTGCGTACGAAGCGTACTCCGGCGCGCTTCAATTGCTCGACAATCGCCTGCTGATCCGCGGCGCTGAAATTCTGAAAGCTGTTGACGTTGACGCCGACCGGGATCTCATTGGCCACTGCGGGATGGGCCATGGTGACGGTCGCAAATACGGCGCACATGGCCATAAAGCGCATAGTTATTCGCATGATGGATTTGCCCTTATTAAGGCGCGCCTGGCGTAAGGAGTTCAGGGCGTCGAGTACTCCGTTCGGCTTAGCGGTTTGCTTGATAAGGATGCGATTAAGCCCCCGGGGTGAAGACCGCCACGCCTAGCGCCAAGGGGGGCCGTCGGGGCGCAACGTTGGCGCATTCGGCTTTCTCCGTGCGGCGGGCGATGAAAGTCCTTGGCGATTGAACACCCCTGAACGCATCGCAATCCTTGTACCGGTGTGGGCGCTCCTGTGCGCGCCGATCGCGAAGATGGCGGCACGGCGGCGCGCAGGGTAGCCGAAACCAGTTTCGCCGACAAATCTTGACTGACCCCGCCATCAGTCCTGCTCTTGACCTGCTGATAGCGGCGCTTGAACTGCGCCTTGGCCTCCTCGAGCGTTGCGGCCCCGCCACTGTTCGGAGGACGGGTGGGCTCGGTCTGCAGAAGCCACATCCACTTAGGCTCGCCGCGGATCACCTCGGGATGGGTGAGGCCACCCCGATTGTTGATGGCGGGATCGACGTGGCGTAGTCGTTCTCAGCCCGCCCCAAATCCGGATTCCCGCCCTCAAGACCGACTTGGTCGCGCGTCCTGCGCAGCAGCAGCGTGACCTGTGGCCGGTTCACGGAAAAGGCCGTAGGTTTCTTATCAGGAGTGCAGTCGTCGCCGTCTGAGGTCATCGGGCGTAGATGCCCGACACGGCATGCAGTGGTCCGCCAGAAGCCCGACAGAGACGAGGCACATGCCCTGCGTCGCACCGCAAGGGCGGCAAGCTGCCGCCCTTGGCGCATGGCCAGAGCTGCGGGCCTCTTCTAGGCGCAGCCACCATTGAGAACCACCATTGAGAACTCTTGGTTTGCGCGGGTGGGAAGATCGTCAAACAAACCAGCGCACTTGCCCCGGTCGCAAGCGCTGACGTGGTGGCCATCGAGCACAGTGCGGTTATTCTGCACATTTTCATGGAATCGCCCCGACGCCCCGATCCCACGAAGAGATCCTTTCACAACAAGGCCGGAATAGCGTCAATGCCGAACGGAGGCCTGGTCCGTCGGCCTTGAGCTGCTTACCCAACGTCCACATCGACGCGCAGAAACCGTCTTCCGTCCGTGGCTGGCCCCCCTAGGGACACCCCCCGGTTTTGACATCGCCTAATCCGCTTTCGACACTTCCGATGGTTCGCTTGTGCTCGCCTCTCTCAACCTTACCCGACGGGATCATGTCCTGACTTTACGCAACTCCGTTTGGACCGGCGTTACTCGTGACACGAGAGCCACTGCAGACCTGAAGGCTCAACGACGCATTTGCGACTCTGGGCCTGCGCCGGTGCGCCTACCAGCTCAGGAATCTCACGCCTCGGTGCAGCGCACGGTCGAGATATTTCCCGTAGATTGAAACGAATTTGCCAGCAGAACTGTTGTCGCCAGCGCTGTCATTCGAGCAGCACATGCTCGGAGAACCAGGCGTGTGTACAGGTGTCACCTTCGAGCCCAGGCGAGGATCTCAATGAACTCTCCAGATATGATCTGGATAACGGGCGGCACATTCCGCATGGGCTCGGACAGTCATTACCCGGAGGAGGCTCCGGCCCACCTCGTAACTGTCAGCGCGTTCTGGATGGATCGCCATCCAGTCACCAATCGACAATTCAAGGAATTCGTGAAGGCGACACGCCATGTCACGGCCGCGGAGATTCCGCCTGAGCCAAAACAATATCCGGGTGCGCAAGCAAACATGATCTATGCTGGCTCGTTGGTATTCACCCCTCCGACAGCCTCGGTTGACCTGCGTTGTTGGGGGGGATGGTGGTCGCTCCTCAAAGGGGCGAACTGGCGCCGTCCCTACGGTCCAAAAAGTAACATCCTTGGTCTCGACGACCATCCGGTGGTGCATGTCGCCTATTCGGATGCGCTCGCCTACGCGGATTGGGCGGGCAAGGAGCTACCGACCGAGGCTGAATGGGAATTTGCTGCGAGGGGCGGGCTCGAAAACAGGGAATATGCTTGGGGCGATGAGTTCGCGCCTAGCGGAAAGCATATGGCCAACACCTGGCAGGGCGAATTCCCACGCGAGAACCGAATAGAGGATGGCTATGAGCGCACGTCGCCGGTCGCTGCGTTCCCACCAAACGGATACGGCATTCACGACATGATCGGCAATGTCTGGGAATGGACTGGCGACTGGTACTCCGCGAGACACCAGGGCGACAAACCGAAGACGTGCTGCATTCCCCAGAGCTCAAGAGGCGGACGCGAAGAGGAGAGCTACGACCCGTGCATGCCGCACATCAAGATTCCGCGCAAGGTGATTAAGGGTGGATCTCATCTTTGCGCGCCGAACTACTGTCGGCGTTATCGCCCCGCGGCGCGCCACGCTCAACCGATCGACACGTCGACCAGCCATGTCGGATTTCGCTGTATTGTCCGAGAGAGAAAAGACTGATGAAGATGGCAGATAACAACCGGTGCTCCGTCCATTCAGGTGGCGGTGCCCGATGGAACAAGCGCCGCAGGCGCCACGCGTTGAAGTATCTCCAAAAGCTCAAGTGACGTTTTTGTATCCAGCCGAGCCCACGCTCGGTTGAATTCTCGGATGAGGTCGAACGCGCTCGTCGTTGGGCGCCGGCTGCCGGCCGATGCGGGCAGCAATACTGAGGAAAATCATGAGCCTGATGAGGAAGCTCTATCTCAGCCTGATGTTCGCGTCCGCACTGGTGGCGAGTACGCCGGCAACCGCGCAGCAGCAGCAGCAGCAGCAGCAGCAGCAGCGGCCACCGAACATACTTTTCATCATGGGAGACGATGTCGGTTGGTTCAACATCGGTGCCTATCACCGCGGCATGATGTCGGGCAGAACGCCGAACCTCGACCGACTGGCCGTCCAAGGCATGATGTGCACCGACTACTACGCGGAGGCAAGCTGCACTGCGGGTCGTGCGAATTTCATCACTGGGCAGCTCCCAATACGCACGGGGCTGACCACTGTCGGCCAAGCCGGAGCTGATGTGGGTATCCCGGACCAAGCCGTGACAGTGGCCACGGTTCTAAAATCGCTTGGCTATGAGACGGCACAGTTCGGCAAAAACCATCTCGGTGACCTGAACAAACATCTGCCGACTGTGCACGGCTTTGATGAGTATTTCGGCTATCTCTATCACCTCGATGCGATGTCGGACCCCTACTGGCACAGCTATCCGCAGGACTGGATCGAAAAGTATGGCCCCCGCAACCTCGTGCACTCCTATGCGACGGACACGGACGATCCCACTGTGCAGCCGCGCTGGGGAAAGATCGGCAAGCAGCGGATCATGGACGAAGGTCCGCTTGCGCCGTTCCCAGACATGACTGGCAGGCAGGACTGGCAGGAAGGGCGCCAGGCCAAATACAACATGGAGACGTTCGACGAGGTGCTCGTTCAGGCCAGCAATGGTTTCATGGACAAGGCAAAGAGGGAAGGCAAGCCGTTCTTCATC
>JASHYD010000720.1 GCA_030043175.1 Xanthobacteraceae bacterium
CGTTGATCACCGCCTGAGGCGTATAGATTTCGCGATCTCCGCGTACCTGGGAGTACGCCTTTTGCCGTGCCGCATGGCCCGGGAGCGCCAAGGTATCCTTCCAGCCCAGATAATCCCAGTAATCGATCGGTAGACTGAGCGGGATCACTGAAGGATCCGCCCGGAAGGCAGCGAGCAGGTTATCAGCAGCCGGGCACGACGAGCAGCCCTGACTTGTAAACAATTCGATGACCGCACGAGGTTTGGCGTTGGCAGACGAATGGGCAAGAAACAAAAAGGCCGCCGCGATCAAGCTGCAAAGCACACGCGATGTCGTCATGCTCGTCTCCCGCGATGCCAGCCGTGATGGCCCTAAATACGTCGCTCGCCGTTTTAGCGCCACTCACTTCGAGGTGAGGTGCCCCATTCACCGCGATGAAAAAGTCGTGAGGCGAGTCGGATACGTTACGCAACCGGAGGGTGGGAGAAGAGCAGGCAGGCCCACCTCTGGGGCAGGCCACGATTGACCCTGCGATACCCTGTCACGCTGCGAGGTGCCGCAACACGAACTGCAGGATGCCGCCATTTTTGAAATATTCGAGCTCGTCGAGAGTATCAATCCGGCAGACCAGCGGCACCCGCTTCAATGATCCGTCGGCGGTGACGATTTCGGCGATCATGCGTTGCCGAGGCTTGAGATCGCCATGCAGGCCGCGGATCGTGACCAGCTCGCTGCCGGTGAGCGCGAGGGTCTGCCATGAGGTGCCCTCATCAAAGACCAGGGGAATGACACCCATGCCAATGAGGTTCGAGCGGTGGATGCGCTCGAATGATTGGCAGATCACCGCGCGGATGCCCAGCAGCACCGTTCCCTTGGCGGCCCAGTCCCGTGACGAACCCGTGCCGTACTCTTTGCCGGCAAACACAACGAGCGGAACGTTCTCGCTCTTATATCGCATCGCCGCATCATAGATCGGCAACTGCTCTCTTGATGGGTAGTGGATGGTGACGCCGCCCTCGACCCCCGGAACCATCTGGTTCTTGATGCGGATATTCGCGAACGTGCCGCGCATCATCACTTCGTGGTTGCCGCGCCTGGTTCCGTATTGATTGAAGTCGGCAGGCTTGACTTTGTGTTCCACCAAATATTTGCCTGCCGGCGATGCGGCTTTGATGGATCCGGCGGGCGAGATGTGGTCCGTCGTGATCGAATCACCGAACAGCCCAAGAACGCGCGCATCGACAATATCGGAGATCTGCTCCGGCCTGCGGCTCATGTGAGCGAAATAGGGCGGGTTTTGCACATAGGTCGATTTGCGATCCCATTCATAAGTCAGGCCGCCCTTTACGGCGATCTTGCTCCAAGCAGCGTCGCCCTTGAACACCTGGGCATACTTGCGCGCAAACACCTGCTTGTTGATGGTCTTCTTGACCACCGCGGCAATTTCCTGGCTGCCCGGCCAGATGTCCTTGAGGAACACCTTCCTGCCATCTTTGCCGACCCCGAGCGCCATCTTGGCAAAGTCGAAGTTCATGCTGCCGGCGATCGCATATGCGACGACCAGCGGCGGCGATGCCAGATAGTTGGCGCGCACGTCCTGGTTGACGCGGCCTTCGAAGTTTCGGTTGCCCGACAGCACGGCTGCGGCGACAAGGTCGTGGTCGTTGATGGCCTTGGATATCTCCGGCGGCAGCGGCCCGGAATTGCCGATGCAGGTCGTGCAACCGTACCCGACCAGGTTGAACCCGAGCTTGTCGAGGTCTTTCTGCAGACCGGACTCCGACAGATATTCGCCGACCACCTGGGAGCCGGGCGCAAGTGAGGTCTTGACCCATGGCTTCACGGCGAGCCCTCTGGCAACCGCATTGCGGGCGAGAAGACCGGCACCGACCATGACGGTCGGGTTTGATGTGTTGGTGCAGGACGTGATGGCGGCGATCACCACATCGCCGTGGCCGAGATCGTGCTCGCGGCCGTCGACCGGCACGCGCGTTCCGGCTTCCGCTGCCTTGCCGAACTCCCGATCGAGGGCGGCCGCGAAGCCCGCTTTCACGTCCTTCAGGGCGACGCGGTCCTGCGGGCGTTTCGGCCCCGCCAGCGAAGGGACAACCGACCCAAGATCGAGCTTAAGCACGTCGGTAAATATCGGATCCGGCGTCTCACTCGTGCGGTACATGCCCTGGGCCTTGGCATAGGCCTCCACCAGCGCGACGCGGGCCTCCGACCGCGCGGTCGCACGCAGATAGTCAAGGGTGTCGTCATCGATCGGGAAAAACCCGCAGGTGGCGCCATATTCGGGCGACATGTTGCCGAGCGTGGCGCGGTCAGCGATTGACAGCGCGGCAAGCCCGGGACCAAAGAATTCGACGAACTTGCCGACCACGCCGCGCTTGCGCAGCATCTGCGTCACCGTCAACACCAGATCGGTTGCGGTGACACCTTCCTTGAGATTGCCGGAGAGCTTGACGCCGATCACCTCCGGCAACAGCATCGAATAGGGCTGGCCGAGCATGGCGGCTTCGGCCTCAATGCCCCCGACGCCCCAGCCGAGCACCGCGAGGCCATTGACCATCGTGGTATGCGAATCGGTCCCGACCAGCGTGTCCGGATAGGCGATCTCGCCGGTTACCGGTTTACCTTCGACGCTGACGGTGCCTTTCGCGGTGAACACGGTCTGCGATAAATATTCCAAATTGACCTGGTGGCAAATGCCGGTACCGGGCGGCACCACGCGAAAATTCTCGAACGATCCTTGCGCCCATTTGAGAAAGCGATAGCGCTCCTCGTTCTGCTTATATTCCTCTTCGACATTTTTCTTGAATGCCGAATTGTCGCCGAAAAACGTAATCGCAACCGAGTGGTCGATGACAAGGTCCACCGGCACCAGCGGGTTGATGCGGGTCGGATCGCCGCCGAGGTTTTTCATCGCATCACGCATGGCGGCGAGATCCACAACGGCCGGAACGCCGGTGAAATCCTGCATCAAGACGCGTGCCGGCCGGAATGCGATTTCGCGCTCGAGTGACCTGGTCTTAAGCCACTGTGCGCAGGCCAGGATGTCCTCCTTGGAGACCGAGCGACCGTCCTCATGGCGCAACAGATTTTCAAACAAAACCTTCAGGGAGAAGGGCAGCCGGGATATTCCTTTCAGGCCGTTTTTCTCGGCGGCCGGAAGGCTGTAGTAGACATAGGTCTTCGGGCCCACTTTAAGGGTGCGGGCGCACTTGAAGCTGTCGAGGGAGGTCATGAGGGTTTCCGTTCCGGCAGACAAGGAGGCCGGTTCCATGACGGCCTGGAGTGCGTTAGCGGATCGCCTGACCGGCGGGGTTTTTACAATTGTCGCCGTCACGCGTCTAAAACGTCGTTATACGGACTCTTTCGCGGTTCTGCCATATGAACGATAGTCTTGAGCAAGTCTTCACGGAAAAAAATGCTGGGCCACCCGCCTCCACTCTGCCTCTTGTTGGAACGTAGGGTGCAGGCCGGTGGACTCCAAAGTGTGCGAAATCGTGGCAATGAAGCTGTCGGGCCATGATTTGGCCTGCATCCGGGGCGGGCGCCGGGTGTTTTGGCGAATAGGCTTTTCGGTTGCGGCCGCTCATGCGCTCCTTTTGACCGGGCCGAACGGCGCCGGCAAGAGTTCCCTGCTGCGCATCATCGCCGGTCTCATTCGTCCAGCCGAAGGAAGTCTTTCCCTCCAAGGTGGCGACCCGGAATTAAGCGTCGCGGAGCAGTCGCACTACCTGGGCCATGTCGATCCCCTCAAGCCAGCCTTGACGGTAACGGAAAATCTCGCGTTCTGGATGCGGTTTCTTAATGGCGCGCGCGAAGCTGACGAGGCTGCCCTTATCGAGCGAGGGCTTGCGGCGGTTGACCTCGCTGATCTCGCCCGCCTTCCCGCCGGCTACCTTTCGGCGGGGCAAAGACGCCGCCTCTCGCTTGCCCGAGTGCTCGCCGTGCCGCGGCCGATCTGGCTACTCGACGAGCCGAACACGGCACTTGATGCCGCATCCCAAGAGCGCCTGCAACACGTCATGCGCAGCCACTTGTCGGGCGGTGGCCTCATCATAGCCGCGACCCATGGGCCGCTCGGCCTCGGCGAGCCAGGGGAGCTGCGGTTGGGTACGGCCTTGCCCGGTCGCAAGTGGGCCACCGGCGACGCCGATGCCATGGATGTGATGCCATGATCGCACTGTCGGCCCTGTTCGCGCGCGATGCGCGCATTGCCATCCGCGTCGGTGGCGGCGCCATGATGGGCGTCCTGTTTTTCCTGATGGTGGTGACGCTTGTGCCGTTTGCAGTCGGGCCGGACCTGGCTTTGCTGCGCCGGATCGGGCCGGCCATCCTGTGGCTCGGTGCGCTCCTCTCGTCGCTGCTGGCGCTCGACCGCCTGTTCGCCAATGATCACGAGGACGGCTCTCTCGATCTCATCTTGATGGCGCGACCGCCGCTCGAGCTGGTGGTCGTCACCAAAGCTCTCGCCCACTGGGTCACGACCGGCCTGCCGCTGGTTGTCGCATCGCCTGTCCTCGGCCTGTTTTTAAACCTAGAACCGGCCGCGCTTTCGGCCACCGTGCTGACGCTCCTGATCGGAACGCCGGCACTGACATTCATCGGCCTGGTGGGGGCGGCGCTCGCTACCGCATTGCGGCGCGGCGGTCTGTTGTTGCCTGTCCTGGTGCTGCCGCTTACGGTTCCGGTTCTCATTTTCGGGGTCGCCGCCTCCAACGCGGCAGTCACCGGGTCGGTGCCATTCGGCACCCCGTTCACGATTCTGTGCGCACTGACCCTGATGAGCAGCGTCATCGGGCCTTTTGCGGCCGCCGCGACGCTGAGATACGGCATGGAATAGTCTATTTGGTCTGCTATACCCTTCAGGCTGACGATGCCGCGCGGCGGGGCCCCGGCGGCAGATGAGGAACGCGGCATGGCGCTGATCGATCTTGCTAATCCGACCCGCTTCGTGGCCCTTGCCGAACGCGTGCTGCCCTGGCTTGTCGGCGCGACGCTGATCGCATTCGCGTTCGGATTGTGGGGCACGTACGGGGCGCCGGACGACTACCAGCAGGGCGCCACCGTCAAGATCATGTTCATCCACGTCCCCAATGCATGGTTGAGCATGTTCGTATGGGCGATGATGAGCGCTGCGGCGCTCGGCACATTGGTGTGGCGCCACCCGCTTGCCGACGTGGCCGCGAAGTGCGCGGCTCCATTCGGGGCCGCGTTTACGTTTCTGGCGCTCGCGACCGGATCGCTGTGGGGCCGACCCATGTGGGGCACCTATTGGGTCTGGGACGCGCGGCTGACCTCGGAGCTGGTTCTTTTTATCATGTACCTCGCCCTGATCGCGTTATGGCGTACCGTCGATGATCCGACCCGTGCCGGCCGCGCGGCGGCGATCTTGACTCTGGTCGGCGCCGTCAACCTGCCGATCATCAAGTTCTCGGTCGACTGGTGGAACACGCTGCACCAGCCCGCTTCGGTGTTTCGTGTGGGCGGACCGGCGATCGATTGGAGCATGTTGATGCCGCTGATCGTCATGGCTGTTGCCTTCACGCTGCTGTTCGTCACGCTTCATCTCGCCGCCATGCGCAACGAGATCCTGCGCAGGCGCGTGCGTACCTTGATGCTGATTCAGGCCGAGCGCGCTGCTTAACACGGGGCGACATCATGGACCTCGGACCGCACGCCGGATTCATAATTACCGCCTATATGATAGCGACGGCCGTCGTGGCGGCGCTCGTCATCTGGGTGATCGCCGACCACAAGGCTCAGAAGCGCACCCTCGCGGAGCTTGAGCAGCGCGGCATCACCCGCCGATCGGCGGAATCTCGGCCATTGAAAATCAAGGAGCCGGCCTGATGACGTTATCGCCAGAGACGACCCGCCAGGCGCTGCCGGGCGCTCAGGATGCACCGCCAGCTCCTTCCCAGGCAGGCGACCGCAAGGCGGGGGGCAACCGGCGCATCCTCGTGCTGTTGCCGCTGGTGCTGTTTTTGGGTCTCGCCACCCTATTCTTTGTTCGGCTCTACGCCGGGGATCCTTCGCGCATTCCCTCTGCGCTGATGGGGCACGATGCGCCGGCAACCGACCTACCGCCCGTGGCCGGGCTCGTACGCGATGGCAAACCCGTTCCCGGCCTCGCGGCGACCGATTTCAAGGGCACCGTCACGGTGCTCAATGTCTGGGCGTCGTGGTGCGTGCCTTGTCATGACGAGGCGCCGCTGTTGATGCAGCTTGCTCGCGACTCTCGCATCCGGCTGGTCGGCATCAATTACAAGGATCAGGCCGACAATGCGCGACGTTTCCTGGGGCGCTACGGCAATCCCTTCGTGGCTTCGGGCGCCGATGTCAGCGGACGCGCCGCAATCGAATGGGGCGTGTACGGCGTTCCGGAAACCTTCATCATCGGCCGCGACGGCAAGATCGCCTACAAGCTGGTGGGCCCGGCTACGCCGGACAACATCGAGCAGGTCGTCAAGCCGCAGATCGAGAAGCGCTGGCGAGCTCTTCGGAGGAGGGGAATTGATGGTGTGGAAACCGCGAGCGCCTGCGATGTCAAAGGAAGCTATGCGCCAGGAGTCCGAACGCTTGGTAAGAGAGGCGATGGCACGGAACGTGATCATCACCCAGGGCAAGACCCAGCTGGACGTGAAATGCAGTAAGTGCGGTGCGCCCAATCGCGTTAACGTGGAGGTGGACCGTGCCCGGGTGGAATACGCCTGCAAGAAATGCGGCCATAAGCAAAAGACCTTGTGACCAGAAGACCCGGTGGGTCTTTGGTCACTGTTGGTAGGGACAACATCGGTCGGGAGGATGTAGCCCGACCGACCTGGACGGAGGCTGCTTGCGGTCGTCGCTCCTGGATGTCTTGTGCGGGTCATTTCCCGCTGTTTTCCTCGTGTCCACGCCACGTCCGGTTATATTCCGATGCTCGCCGTGAACGGAACATTGGCAGCCGCCGGCCTCGTCATCTAACGCGCGAACCCGAGGTTGAGCATAAGCGCGTCGGGGAGCCCGTCCTCGGCGGCGCCATCATC
>JASHYD010000721.1 GCA_030043175.1 Xanthobacteraceae bacterium
GTCGCACGGCTCTTTCTCACAAGCGCCCGCGAAAACCGCAAAGCTGCTGGTATAGGGAAGTTATAGGTACCATGTCTCCTCACGGCCGTCAGCCGCTGTGATCCTCGATGGTGTCACCACGCCAGCTATCGACGGGTGCAGCGGCCGAGTAGACCCGGGGAATTTTACCCCGAGTCCATTACAGATCCGGACGTGATACTCTCGCATCATCCGGCTCGTGCCACCAAGCGAAGGCTGCCGCCTTCCATTGATTATCGGGCTCCTCCCGTTGCCGGTTGAGCCGATCCAACGTTGGTGACCCACCCCCTTCGCTCCACGGGCATTACCCCTTATGCGTTGCAGCGCATAAGGGGTATTCAGCGGAGTAAATTATTCAGCGGAGCAGAACGGCGGGGTCGGCTTCAATTGGCTCGAAGTAGGATCAGCATCTCTGCATAATAATAGCTCTCTTCACCCGCGTCGATCCCGCGCGATGGTAGAACTGGAGACATCCGAGAGGTGGCATTGTGGCGAGGCAATGCCCGTACTCAGATGACTGGATCTGCATACGAGCAGACACCACAACGCTGCTGGACGTCATGAACAAGATACATGCCACCGTCACTGCGTAAGGGCAGCTTCCGCCCGCTGGTCAACTCATCGCATGCTGATGCCGACGGGGTAGACCCCATTATTATGCGGAGCAAAGAGCGGTATTCGTCGAGGAAAAACGCGTCGGAAGCATTCTGCTCCGCTGAATAATTTACTCCGCTGAATAACCCTTATGCGTTGCAGCGCATAAGGTGTAATGCCCGCGGAGCGAAGGGGGTGGCGAGCTGGGTGCGAGGCGCTCCGAACAGCTCTGGAGTTGGCGCCAGTAGGCGTTCACGCGGTCTCCGCGGGCAAAACAGTGTTGCAGGACGGACACGCTGTCAACATCCTTATCGAACCTGTCGAGAATGCGACGGACAAGAGGTCAGCACCCTTGCTTTGTTGTCGCGTGGCTGATGCTGGTTCTTCGGAAACGATCAGCCCCCGTTGGCCCGGCGCACTTCCCCACCCCCCCTCCGTGCGCCTGGGCCTGCGGCTACTTCGACGGAAGTACCCGGTCCCCATGCTGAGGGCAGGGACCGGACTTTCCCAGCAAGACGCCATCCCCCGACAAGGGGCACCACAAAAGGGGACCGAGGTCGCGGGCGGATGTCCTACCGCGTGGAACCGCAGATTACGCATGGCCGATCAGACATTCCGTAGACCAAAAAGTGGCGCTCAATTGGAATATTGCTGAAAGCGTTGCAAACCGCACATTGGGGCTGAAAGTCATACGCCCCGGACCACGCCCAATACGTGAGGGGGGCATATGCACCCATACAAGTTGACCAAGGTTGCTCTCGCCACTGCGTTGCTTTCACCGATCATTCTTGCGTCGGGGACCATCGTGTCGCGTGGTCAGGCCTACCCGGCCCCGCCGCCTCCATCGACATTCTACATGCCATTCTACATCTGGACGGGCCTTTACGTCGGTGTTCATGCCGGCGGAGGATGGGCTGACCTTGGTGTCGGCGACACCGGCAGCGGGTTTATCGGCGGCGCGCAGGTCGGGTACAATTATCAGATCAATCAGTGGGTTTTTGGTCTCGAAGCGGATATCTCAGGGTCGGGCATCAGAAACAACCTCGCGACGATCGGCACACCGTTCGGCCCGATCACGGCCAACTTCAACTGGAACTCGCTGACGACGCTGACCCCGAGGTTCGGTTATGCTTTCAACAACTGGCTGGTCTATGGCAAGGTGGGTGGGGCCTGGGCCGATGTCAGCGTCAGCGTCAACGCCCCCTTCGGTTTTGGCGGCTCGGCCGGGGGGACTGCCAGCGGCTGGGTGGTTGGCGTCGGGGCGGAATATGCTTTCTGGAACAACTGGAGTGCGAAGGTCGAGTACAACCATTTCGATTTTGGCGGTGACAGCGGCACTTTCATCACTGGCAACAGCGTGACGCTCCAGACTCTCAAAGTCGGCGTCAACTATCGTTTCGGCGGGTGGCCTTTCTGATTTCATCCCGCAGCGGACGAGTATGGGCGCGCTGCAATGTGGTATTTGGCTTTGGGTCGATGATGTCGAAAAAGTCAGCGACGTCTGACGACCAGAGTCGCTTATTAGAACTACCGCCTCGCAGACGTCGCAGCGAGCAATAGCAGCACCGCTGCCGGATGGAGAAGCAGGGCCACGACCAGCACGAACCACCGCAGGGCCGTCTCGCTGTCGGCGCCCGGCAGCGTCGCCAGATAGCGCACCGGCCCTAGGTCGGCTTCAGCCACCTTGCGCTGGCGCTCAATGGCCGTCTTCTCGATCTCCAAGGCTGAAAGGGCCTTGGCCTCATGAACACGGGAGGCTTCCAGGTCAGTACGATTACGGCGCTGCTCGTCTGCCAGCCTCATGGCAGCGGTGGTGCGCCCCTTCTCGGTCGCCTTCGGAAGTGATTTCGGCGATCTGGCGGTCAATGCCGGCGACGATGCTGGCTTGAACCGAAATCTTCGCCTCGATGTCCGCTGCCTTCCCGGCCGCAGCAACGTCGCCATCGACCGCGTGGCCGATATGGACCTTGGCGAGGAAGCCGTAGGCGCCGATCGCGTTCAGGGTCATGAGCACCGCGACCAAGGCGATGAGGGCTGTGCGCAGGCGCCAAGAAGTGTTGTGGTGGCGGAGCCAAGCCACGGCGCAGAGCTTGCCGACCTCCGGAGCTACGCCCATCGCTATGCCCGGCCAAAACGCCCGACGAAGATGGCCGTCATGCCGGTGATGCTGAAGCCCGCAGACACGGTCGCAAGGCCGAACGCCGCAACATAGGAGGCGACGACGATACCGAACCGATTAGCGCTCAGGCCTGGGCGCCGTGCAGCCGTGACAGCCGTGACTCGGATCTTGTTTTCGTTAGACTTTTCCCGTTACGTGATTTGCCCGAGTGGAGCTGGCGTGACTGTCAGTCCCGACTTGCGCTTCGCACGGCTGCGCCGCTGCCGTAGCGCAGCCGTGTTGTCGGCGCGCTTGGCTTTGGCAGGCCGCAGGGGCATGACGACATTGGTTTCCGGAATTGTCATTATCGGCCCCTCAGAGCAGCCCCGCGCCAGCGTGGTCGCGGAAGGCATCGGCCGATCTCACGTAGCCTCTGAGCGTGTCCACGCTCTTATGCCGGCTGATGTCCATCATCTTGAAGAGATTGGCCCCCTTCGCCGCGGCAGAGGTCAGAAATCCCGCCCGCATGCTGTGGGCACTATATTGCTTCGTGTCTAACCCGAGCTTGGCTGCTTGGTCCTTGACGAGCCTGCATATGGTCTGCGCACCTAACCGGTGGTCGGTGATATGATTGCCGCGCCTGATGCGCCGGAACAGCGGGCCGCTCGTGATATTGGTGACCTTGATGTCATCGAGGACGGCGGCGACGGGATCGGCGATCGAGCCACGGCAGACAGCGCCGCCGGCACCCCGCCCCTCCTGATCGATCTTGCTGCACCGTATTCGTACACGAAGCCCCCCGG
>JASHYD010000063.1 GCA_030043175.1 Xanthobacteraceae bacterium
GCACCCCAAGGCATGATGAGTGTGATCGGGCGCGTTGGAAAATCCTCAGCGGAGATTGGTCCTGCCCAAGTTGCAAACGCGACCGCGAGCAGACCGAAACGTCCGGCGCGTTTTTGACAATCGCCCAAGCGCCTGGCGATGTGAGCTCGTTTGTACCGCCCGGGCGCCGCGATATCGGTTACCATTACATGCCCCTCAAATCCTCGAAGCGCCCGTCAAGCGAACGTTCGAGATGCGCCCTTGCGCGTCGCTAGAGGCCGAGGGCCCGGCGCAATTGCGCCTTGGCCTCGGCGAACTCCATCATGAAGGCAGCGTCCTCCATAAGCTTGACCGCAAGACCGGTCGCAGCGAGGCGCCCGGCTTCGACATCGCTTGGGAAATGAACCCCCAAGACGACCCGGTCATCACCAAACTCCCGCCCTCGCGCATAGAGCGGGACCCTCTTTTCTGGCACCATGTTGGCGAGGATGATCGCGGTCAGGTAGTTGACGGTGGATGCGCCACTCGGATAGGAGCTCCCGTCCGGCTTGTCGCCGAGAGGATGGATCTCCGTGCTGACCACGAACGGCCGCGGCCGGTTCCACACTCCCTTGCCCGCCCGAAACGCGACGACCGCGTCACCGCGGAGCTTGTCGAACAGCGCCGCGACCTTGGGCACGTCCTGCGCGTTGAACCTGGGCCCAAGCACGTCGGCAAAACCGAAGGTGCCCGCGGTGGCATCGGCGAGCGCCCGCTCCGATTGTACCGCCGTTCGCGTTTTCTGCACCTCAAGGACCGCAGCAAGATCGAGCTTCTGCTGCACGGAGTCAGGTGCCGGCGCCGGCGGGAGGATGGTCGTGAGATCGAACCGATCGGGCGTGACAAAGGTTGCTTCCGCCGTGGCCGCGGGACGCTCGGACAAGAGCGCGAGCATTGCCGCAATAAGGAACGTTGAAAGGATCGCCCTACTCATATTGGTGGAATTCCTCGATAGTAGCTGATGGTCGCTATCGCTTTCGCGGTTCGCCTTGGAACGCAACGGTGGGAAGCCCGGTTTCCGCGGCGCCTACAGAGCAGGAGGCTGCTCTGCACTTTGCATCGTTAATTTTAGGGGCGAAATTCCTGATCAGGATAATTCGATCCCTCGGGCACTTTGATAACCAGAAAGGGATGTTCCATGCCAACGTGGCACGCATTGCACGCAGCTGTCATCTCCGAATAGGCGGTCGCGAATTGCGCGGTATCCCTCGCCTTGATCGCCTCATCAACCGATTTGATCGATTGTGCGAAGATCGAGGCGACGGCCGTGTCGACGTTGATGTTGCGATAGTCCGGAATGGTCCGTCCGATGCGGGCAAGCGCCTGACGCAGTTCATTCAATTGAAAGCCTGCCAATGTCCAGTTTTTTGTCTGCCCGGCGTAATAGAGTTTTATATGCCGCGGCTGGACCAACATCGTCATCAAGTCATCCATAGCCGGTTTGAAATCGAGGATAACGAGCCCCGGCCGCGCAGGCGCTGGCGGCCCCCCTGACGGAGTCTGCGCAATTGCAAAGCCGGAGGCTAAAAGAGCACCGCTTACGACAGCAACCAACGACCTGCGAGCTTTCATGACATTCTCCAAGTTTCGTCGCGAGACCCGAAAGTGTAATGAACTGCGATGCCCTCAGCTAGAGGTGCTATTTTTCTATAGGGCTATAGCTTCCAATGGATGGCTCTGATCGTCGGAGGTCGCGTTGGTCACCACGATGCGTGGGCGAAACAAAAGGTCTCCCGACATACGAGCTTGGGAGCAAACGAAGACCCGTTGAAATCAGCTCCCCCGAGCGAAAGTGACTGGCCGGCATCAGACCAACCCTCGAACTGCCGATAGGGCGCCGCGACAGTTTAGGCTTCGCGCACTTTCGCATTGCCGTATCAAGATCGCCTATGCTGTCGATGGCGATGCGCTTCTTCAATTGGCCCAGCCATGAAATGCGAGGGGAATGTCGCACCGGCCGGAAATTTGGCGCCCGCCGTAGTTCATAGAAGCAGAACGGTCAGCAGAGACGGTCGGCCAGCGTGGCGAATGCAACAAGCGGCTCCGCAATCAAATCACCTTTTTCATCGCGAGGCGCCAAAAGTTATCCTCCGTTGCACCCGAACCATCGGCTATCTCAAATACGAGCGGATTACACCGCATGAGCGCGAAGCGCCGCTCGTCATTGCTTCCAAAACCTTGCACAATAGCGGCCCTCCGGTCTCAACGAAGACGTTGATGTGCCGGCAATTGTGAAATCGACGTGCACGGTCGATCACTTTGGGAAGCCGGCACGTCGTTCGGGCTTGAGGATCGATGTCGCCACCAAGGTAACGGCGGTGCTGCAGAGTGAAACGCCAGCACCCCAAAGCGCCCGATGGGTCTTGGCGAATGAAGGGCGTGCGCGGGTAGCAATGAACGAGATCAGTTCGCGCTTTGCGCAAACTTTACCCATTCGTCGGCCTGCACACGCACGATAAACCTGTAGCCGCCATTGCCGTCAGGCTTGAATACCGAAGCTTCTCCTTCGCGGATATCGAACCAGTCCTTACCGAAGGCGTCGAGGATATTCGGGCGGTGGCTGACGACGACGACATTCGCGCCGGCGGGCGGTACCGTCGAAACGAGTTTGCGCATCACCGCGTTACGCCTTGCATTCTCGTTCGGCGAGGAGATCAGGCTGGTTTCCACGAGGTCGATTGTGGTCATCGGAGTGATGTCGGGGAACATCAGCTTGCCCGTCTCGATCGCACGGTAAAGCAGGCTGGTGTGGACCTGCCCGACCG
>JASHYD010000722.1 GCA_030043175.1 Xanthobacteraceae bacterium
CGCGTCGCCTCTCGCGGTGACAGGCGATCCTCGTGCATTACCCGTTCGACGTTCTCGACGACGACGATCGCGTCGTCGACGAGCAGACCGATCGCGAGCACCATGCCGAACATGGTCAGGCTGTTGATCGAGTACCCGAGCACGGACAGGACGCTGCAGGTGCCGAGCAGCACGACAGGAACCGCGATGGTCGGAATGAGCGTCGCCCGCAGCTTCTGCAGGAACAGGTACATGATGCCGAAGACGAGCACGACTGCGACAAACAATGTCACGACCACGTCCTTGATCGACAGTTCCACGAAGGGCGTCGTGTCATACGGGTAGATCGGCTCGATGCCCGGCGGGAAGCCCGGCCGCAACTGCTCGATCGTCGCGCGGACGGCCCGGACAGTGTCGAGGGCATTGGCGCCGCTCGCCAGCTTCACCGCCAGGGCGGACGCAGGGTGTCCGTTGTATTTGGTATCGGTCGTGAAGGTCTCGCCGGCGAGTTCGATGCGCGCGACGTCGTGCAGCAGCACCCGTGCGCCGGAGGATTCCGTCTTCAGAAGGATCTGGCCGAACTGTTCCGGCGTTTGCAGATAGGACGGCCCGATGATCGTCGCGTTGAGCTGCTGGTTGTTGACGGCTGGCAGGCCGCCCAGTTCGCCCGCCGCCACCTGCACGTTCTGTGCCTGCACGGCCGTGGCGACGTCGCCGGGAGTGAGGCTGTAATTGTTCAGCTTGTCCGGATCGAGCCAGATTCGCATCGCGTATTGGGCGCCGAACAGCTGGTAGTCGCCGACGCCCGCCGTCCGGCTCAGAGGATCCTGGACCGTCGATGCGATGAAGTCGCTGATATCGGCCGAGCTCATCGATCCGTCGGTCGAGACAAAGCCGACGAGCATGAGGAAGTTCTTAGTGCTTTTCGCGACCGTGACCCCCTGCTGCTGCACGACCTGCGGCAGCCGCGGCATGGCGAGCTGCAGCTTGTTCTGCACCTGCACCTGGGCGATGTCCGGATTCGTGCCCTGCACGAAGTTGAGCGTGACCTGGGCGGTGCCGGCCTTGTCGCTCTGGGACGAGAAATAGAGCAGATGATCGAGGCCGCTGAGCTGCTGCTCGATGGGCTGGACCACTGTGCTCTGCACCGTTTCGGCGGATGCGCCCGGATAGGTGGCTGTGATCGAGACCGCCGGCGGGGCGATGCTGGGATATTGCGCGACCGGCAGCGTGATGACCGAGACTGCGCCGGCAAGCATCAAAACGATGGCCAGAACCCAGGCGAAGACCGGATGATCGATGAAAAAGCGGGACATGGGTTGTGCCGTTACCGTGCAGCCGGTTTATCATATGTTGGCGCGGCGCTGGCTTGGCGCACCGGCACAGCGCCGCTGTCGCCGGTCGCTATTTCGTTGACGGTGACCAGCATGCCGGGCCGCGCCCTCTGCACGCCGCTTACGATCAGGCGGTCGCCTTCCTTCAGACCGTCGGTGATCAGCCAGTTGCTGCCGATCGCCCGGTCGGTCTTTGCAAGCCGAAGCTGCACCTTGCCGTCGGCATCAACGACCAGAGCGGTCGGCTCCCCTTTCTGGTTGCGTGTCACGCCCTGTTGCGGCGCCAGGATGCCGTTCTGCACGATGCCTTCCTGGATCTGCTCGCGAACGAACATACCAGGCAGCAGCAGCTCATCCTTGTTCGGAAAGATGGCGCGCAGCGTCACCGCGCCGGTTCCCTGGTCGACAGTAACCTCGCTGAATTCCAGCGTGCCCGGCTGATCATATGTGGAGCCGTCTTCGAGCAGCAATTTGACGGGAATCTTACCGTCGCCGACGCTCTTGATCTGGCCGCTCGCGAGCTCGCGCTTCAGTCGCAGGATCGTGGTGGTCACCTGGGTGACGTCGACATAGATCGGATCAAGCTGCGTGATCGTGAGAAGCGACGTACTTTGATTGGCTGTCACAAGCGCGCCCTCGGTTACGGAAGACCGGCTGGTGCGCCCGTCGATCGGCGACAGCACCTTCGTATAAGTGAGATTGATCGCAGCGGTCTTGATCGCCGCTTCGGCAGAAGCGACATCCGCCTTGTCCTGTTCCAGCGTGCCGACGGCGTTGTCGTAATCCTGCTTGCTGACCGCGTGTGTGGCAATCAGCGGCTGGTAGCGATCGACCGTTGCCTGCGCGGTTCGCACCGTTGCCTGCGCATGCGCCAGCGTCGCCTGTGCGCTGGCGAGCGCCGCCTCATAGGGCGCCGGATCGATCTGATAGAGCTGCTGGCCGGTGTGCACGATGTCGCCTTCGGTGAAGAGGCGCTTGAGCAGCACGCCGCTCACCTGCGGTATCACCGCGGCCGTGCGATATGCTGAGGTCCGGCCGGGCAGATCGGTTATCAGAGTCACCGGCTGACTGTGCAAGGTAACGACGTCCACAGTGGGCTTGGGCGGCGGTCCGGCCTGCGCATGGCCCTGAGGCTGCGCCTGGCCGCATCCGGCAAGCGCAAGAGCGAGAACGAACAGGCCCGCAAGGCCGCTGCGGGAAACCGAAATCTGATGGATGTCCATGGGGATACACGTCACTCTAGGATCGACCGGCGGTAGGAAGGGTTGAGCGCAACCAATCCCCATCCGCGGCCTTTGGGTGGGGCAAGGACAGAGCAAACGCGGCCTGGTCACCATGATCTAGTCAGATCAAGTCGGATGATGACCGAACCGTTCAGTCAAATATCCAACGCACTACGGAAAAGCAACATGACCGAACGGTTCGGTCACAAATATGTGATTGATAAGATTGATAAGGAAGTGCCAACGTCCAAAGAAGGATCGCTATGGGTATAAATGATGCACCGAAATATGTGTTTTCCCCCACACTTAAGAGCACCTAGCAGACGTACCCGAGGAGCTTCAGGACTGGTCCGCGAAGTATAGCGCGGAGGGAGTCTCGAAGCGGATCACAGCGGCGTGAACAGGCTGACTTAAACAGCGGTCCCGCGTTTTTCTGCGCTTTCTTATAAAGGGACCTCAAGATGGTCGCACGTCGCGCAAGCTCCGGAATGGCACACCGTAACGGGCGCCGCGGCCCCCACGGACCGTCGAGGAATTGGCGCAGGAAGCCCCGTCAGAGCGAAGCCCCATCAGAGCCATGACAAAGTGTCGAGGCCAAACCGCACAATCGTCCAAGCCCGGTGTCTGGGTAGTTCGGCGCCAGCGCGCGCTCCTGAACTGATTCGCATAAGAGATATTATGGAATATTCGCTATGTTCCCGTTCGGATCCATTTTTGGTCCGTCCGGCCAGCAATTGATGCCGTCTTTTGATTAAGAACAAACAGAGAACATAGCGTCGCGCGCGACCGGTTTTAGCCAGATGCGCCGTCGAATTCGATGCGCATTCCGTCATAGGCCGGCTCGACATGCGACGGCAGCTTGGCGCGCAATTTCTCGTAGTCGAGATCGCTGTGCATGTTGGTCAGGATCGCGCGCTTGGGGCGGATGCGGTCGATCCATTGGAGCGCCAGGTCGAGGTGAAAGTGGCTCGGGTGGGGGCGGTACCACAGAGCGTCCACGATCCACAGGTCGATGCCGCTGAGCGCTTTTGCGGCGGCCTCCGGCACATTCACCAGGTCGGGCGTATAAGCCATCGCCCCGAAGCGGAATCCGAGCGCCGAGATATCGCCGTGAGGGAGTTGGAACGGCATGGCCGAGACACCGCCGCCCGCGCCGTTGATCATCACCGGCAGCCCCGGCGCTATTGGGTGCCGCGTGAGATATGGCGGGTAGCTGCTGCCCGGCGGGGTCACGAAGCAATATCCGAACCGCAGCGACAAGATCCGCCAGGTCGGCTCGTCCGCGTATACGTCCACGCGCCGCTTATGTGCGATGAAAAGCGCGCGGAGATCGTCGATACCGTGGATGTGGTCGGCATGTTCATGGGTGTAGAGAACGCCGTCAAGATGATTGACGCCGGCATCCAGCAGCTGCTCGCGCAGATCCGGCGAGGTGTCCACCAGCACGCAGGTCCGGCCACCGTCCGGAACTGCCCGTTCGACCAGGATCGAGCAGCGCCTCCGCCGATTCTTGGGGTTACGAGGGTCGCAGGCGCCCCACCCGGTTCCCGGCCGCGGTACTCCGCCCGAAAAGCCGCATCCGAGAATCGTGACAGCAAAGCTCATTCGGCGCGCAGCCCCTCCCCTACCCTCTCCCGCTGGTGGCGACGGCCAATTCGATTTGTCCGCCCCCGCTTGCGGGGGAGCGCAGGGGCGCGGGCACTTTGCGGAACAGACGAAAGAAATTCTCCGTCGTCTGCCGTGCGATCTCGTCGAACGTGACACCGCGCGTCGCGGCGAGCGTTCTTGCGGTCTCCGTCACATAGGAGGGCTCGTTGCGCTTGCCGCGGAATTTGCCCGGGGCGAGGTAAGGGGCGTCAGTTTCGACCAGGATCCGGTCGGCGGGCAATTCCGCCGCAATGGCGCGAAGCTCCTCGGATTTCTTGAAGGTCAATATGCCGGTGAAGCCAACGTAAAACCCAAGATCGATCGCCCGCAGCGCGAGCTCACGACTCGCCGTAAAGCAGTGCAGCACCGCCTGGAAGGCGCCTTTGCCGCTTTCCTCCTCAAGAATCCGAGCGATATCCGCATCTGCCTCCCGCGCATGGATGACGAGCGGCAGCCCCGTCGCCCGCGCCGCCGCAATATGGCGCCGAAAGCCGATTTCCTGCGCATCGCGCGGACTGTATTCGTAATGATAGTCGAGTCCGGCCTCGCCAATCGCGACCACCTTGGGGTGCCGTGACCGCTCGACCAGCTGTTCGACCGCCACATCAAGCTCCTCATGGGCGTAATGCGGATGCGTGCCGATCGAGGCAAAGACGTTTTCAAATCGCTCGACGATCGCCAGCAATCGGTCAAACTGGCGCAGCCGCGTCGAGATTGACACGACGCGAGCGATTTCCGCCGCCGCGGCGCGCTCCATGATCGCGTCGAGTTCGGCGGAGAAATCCGGAAAGTCCAGGTGGCAGTGGCTGTCGATCAGTAAGCTCATGAAGCCGGCTCCTGCTCGACATAGCGCGGGAATACCGGCATGGGCGGCGGCAGCGTACTGCCCGGCGCGAGACGGCCGGAGCCGCCGAGCGCCTTAAAATCGCGCCGATCGGTCGGCGCCGCAACGAGATCGAGCAGGCGCGCGGCCGCTCGCGGCATGAAAGGCTGCGCCACAATGCCAACCTGCCGGATCACCTCGGCAGTCGTGTAGAGTACGGTGCCCTGGCGCTCCGGATCGCTCTTGGCGAGCGCCCAGGGGGCTTCGTTGGCGAAATAACGGTTCGCATCGGCAACCACGGCCCACGCGGCGTTGAGCACCTGGTGCAACTGCTGCGTCTTCATCGCCTCGCGCGCCTTGCCGATCAGGGCGTCCGCAGCGGCAAGGAGCGTCTTATCGGCCTCGCTGAAGGCGCCAGGCGCCGGCAGAGTCCCGCCGCGGTTCTTGGCAATGATCGACAGCGAGCGTTGCGCAAGGTTGCCGAGGTCGTTGGCGAGGTCGGCATTGATGCGCATCACAATAGCGTCGTGGCTGTAAGTGCCGTCCTGTCCGAACGGCACTTCGCGCAGCAGGAAATAGCGCAGCTCGTCGACCCCGTACGCGTCAGCAAGTGCGAACGGATCGACCACGTTGCCGACCGATTTCGACATCTTCTCGCCGCGGTTGAACAGAAAGCCATGGCTGAAAATGCGCCGCGGCAAGTCGAGACCGGCCGACATGAGAAAAGCCGGCCAGTAAACGGCATGAAAGCGCACGATGTCCTTGCCGATCACGTGCAGATCGGCCGGCCAGTAGCGGCGGAATTTTGCGGCCTCGGTATCCGGATATCCGAGCGCGGTTATGTAGTTGGTAAGCGCATCCACCCACACATACATGATGTGCTTGGGATCGCCCGGCACCGGAATGCCCCAGGTGAACGTGGTGCGCGAGATCGACAGATCCTTCAGGCCGCCGCGCACGAAGCTCAAAACCTCGTTGAGGCGCTCGCGCGGCAACACGAAATCCGGCGCCCGGCGGTAGAGATCGAGGAGCTTGTCCTGATAGGCCGAAAGGCGGAAGAAATAGCTCTCCTCCTCGACCCATTCGACCGGCGTTCCCTGTGGGCCGAGGCGCTTGCCGTCCTCGGCGAGCTTCGTCTCGGCCTCATCGTAGTAGGCCTCGTCGCGGACCGAATACCAGCCGGAATATTTCGACAGATAGATGTCACCGGCATCCTTCATGCGGTCCCAGATCGCCGCCGAGGAAGCGTAATGCCGCGGCTCCGTGGTGCGGATGAAGTCGTCATTGGAGCAGTTGAGTCGCTCGACCATGGCGCGGAAGCGCGGCACATTGCGATCGCTCAGATCGCGCGCAGAGACGCCCTCGCGGTTCGCCGTCTGCAGCATCTTGATGCCGTGCTCGTCGGTTCCGGTTAGAAAATAGACGTCGTAGCCGTCGAGCCGCATGAACCGCGCAATCGCATCGGTCGCGATCGCCTCATATGCGTGGCCGATATGCGGCACGCCGTTGGGATAGGAAATAGCTGTCGTGACGTAGAATC
>JASHYD010000723.1 GCA_030043175.1 Xanthobacteraceae bacterium
CTAGAGCGAGGGAAAGTCGTGGCGCCCAGATTTGTTTAGCTGGCTGCTCCGATTTTTGACCACACGGGTGAAGCATGGTTCAGTCGATCGAAAACCACGCTATCGTCGGCAATCTTCGAACTGCCGCCCTGATCGGCCTGGACGGCGCAGTCAATTTCCTATGCTGGCCGCAGTTTGATAGTCCGAGCATCTTTGCCTCGCTTTTGGACGAGGAGCGCGGGGGCTCGTTTGAATTGGAGCCGGTGCTGTATAATGCACGACACCATCAGCTTTACCTGCCGGACACCAATGTCCTGCTCACTCGCTTCCTGTCTGCTGCGGGCGTCGCCGAAATTTCAGATTTTATGACCGTTGAAGACGTGGACGCCGGCTCCCGGCTGGTCCGGCGCATTAAGGCGGTACGCGGCACTATGCGCTGTCGGATGCGCTGCATGCCTCGTTTCGATTATGCGAGATTGGACCCCAAGGCCTGCGTCGATGCAGGTACAGTCATCTTCACAGGCGACAACTTGGCCTTGCGGCTCCGCGCGAGCGTGCCGGTAGATGTTAGCAACGGCGCAGCACTGGCGGAATTTGACTTGGCTGCTGGGGAGTCCGCCTCCTTCGTCGTGGAGGACGCATCATATGGCGATGATAGTATCTCTGCCGATCCGGGATATGTGAGCGCCGCATTCAAGGAAACGATCGACTATTGGCGTAGCTGGGTGCGGCGCTCAACCTACCGCGGTCGCTGGCGTGAAATCGTGACCCGCTCTGCTCTCGCCCTGAAGCTGTTAACCTCGAGTGAGCACGGTTCTATAGCTGCGGCGTTAACCTTCGGACTGCCCGAGGAAATCGGCGGGATTCGAAACTGGGACTCTCGCTGCACTTGGCTGCGAGACGCCGCCTTTACCGTTTACGCTTTTTTGCGACTTGGGCACGTGGAGGAGGCGAATGCGTTCCGGCACTGGCTCGGCGAACGCGCAATACGATGCGGTCCCGATGGCACACTGCGCCTGATGTACACGATGGACGGACGCGAGGTTCTGACGCAAGCGGAGCTGCCGCACCTGCGCGGTTATCGTGGCTCCGTGCCGGTGTGCATAGGCAAGGCAGCGCCAGAGCAGCTGCAGCTCGACATGTACGGAGCGTTGATGGATGCATTGTACCTTTCAGACAAATACGGCGAGCAGGTATCTTCCGAGACTTGGCAACGCGTTACGCGTTCGATGAAGTGGTTGGCGCACAATTGGCAGCGGCCAGACGAAGGCATCTGGGAGGTGCGCGGCGGCGGGCAGGAGTTCCTATACTCGCGCCTAATGTGCTGGGTTGCATTCGATCGCGCAATTCGCCTTGCGCGCAAACGGGGCCTGCCGGCGCCCCTGGTGGATTGGCTTGAAATTCGCGATGCAATCTATCTGGAGATCCACACGGAGTTTTGGGATTCACAGCAGGGCGCCTTTGTGCAGAGCAAGGGAAGCACGGCGCTGGACGCATCCTGCCTGCTGATGCCACTCGTGCGTTTTGTCAGTCCTAGGGACCCCCGCTGGCTCTCCACCTTGAAAGCAATCGGTGATCGGCTGCTGGATGACAGCCTGGTCTACCGCTATTCTCGCGACGCAGGGATCGACGGACTGCGCGGAGGCAAAGGTACGTTCAACATGTGCACCTTGTGGTACGTCGAGTGTCTTGCCCGTGCCGGCGACGTCAAACAGGCACGGTTCCTTTTCGAAAAGATGCTAGGATATGCGAACCATGTTGGGCTCTTTTCAGAGGAGCTCGGTCCGGCAGGCGAACACCTCGGTAACTTCCCGCAAGCCTTCAGCCATTTCTCGCTCATCAGCGCGGCATATTACCTGGACCGAGCCCTGTCAGGTCAGGGATAGCCACAGGTAAGACCTTCGATGACAATTAAGATCTCAGCGAGGATACCCCGCGCCGGCAGGTCGGTCTCTCTGGCCCGCTCACTGTCGGTGTCGGCCCCAACGAGTTCGGCGACATAGCAGATCGCCGCCGCCTCGGTCTCGATCTGTTGACCATCGGAATTCCTTCCAGGAATCAGGCTTACTTGAAGTTATCGCGGTCCGGCGGCAGCCCGCTTGTTCCGCGCAAGCTCGCGATCGTTGTATCGCTCGATCCCCCGTTTAAGGGCTGGCCATGAGCGATAGGCCCCAACCAGACTTTTGACCCGCCTGGTCCCTGGAACGCGCTCGAGCAAAGCGAACGCGTCGTCGCGGCGGATGACGCACAGACAGCACTGCAGGGCGTATTTGCGAATGCGGTGCTCTTCTGTCATTTCGGTTTCCTCAACGCCCTCACCAACAGTCGCCTGATCGCCTCGGGCCGCGATGGCTTGTCGTCCTACCTCTCGGAGCGTCATGCGCTGGCCTGCGGCGTGGGTTTCGCAGCGTTGGCGCTGCCCCAAAGCGATCCCGGATTGATGCGGTCGGGATAAAGGGCGAGCATATAATCGTAGAGTTCGCGGGCAGTCGCCGTTTCTCCAGAGAGCCGGATGAAATCGCGGATGTAGTTCCGCGTCTCGGCGATATGATGCGGCGAGTTGTCGGGATCGAGCGGACCATGTCCGACGACGACGGCGCGGGGATGGAGGTTCTCGATCTTGTCGATGGCCACGAGCCAATCAAGCAGGCCTTGATGATCCGATTCGACCAAGTAGGGATGCGTGCCATTGTAGATGGCGTCGCCCGCGATCACGAGGCCGATCGAGGGCACGTGCAGGCATGTCGTGTGATCAGTATCGGTGTGGCCGATATCGACCGGGACGATCTCGTGGCCTTCTAGATCGAATGTTCCGCCTTCCAGCCGCTCGGCGGGGACGAGTTCCGAGGGGATCAGTCCCGGAAATCGACGACGCCAAGTTTCGATCGCCTCCGGCGCGAGGGCGGCCCGCATGGCGTCGGCCACCTGCGGGAGCGCGATCGCGCGGGCCTCAGGAAAGCGATCGCGCAGAAGCTTGAGGCCGAAGAAATGATCGGCATGGGCATGGGTGATGTAGATCGTGGACAGGCGCTTCCCTGAGCTGGCGATCCAATCGGCCAGTTCCGCGGTCTGCGCTTCAGAGAGGAAGATGTCGACGAGCAGAGCGTCATGCTCGCCGTAGATCAGCGTGACTGTGTTCGCCACCCATTTCAGCTCGTCCTTGCCGGGCGGCGTGCCTTGCGTTGCGCTGGCGCGCCTGCGTATGAACAGCTTCCATTGCAGGGGCGGGTCGCCTTGAGACGAGGCTGTCATTGGCGCCGTCCTTCCGCTTGGTCCGGTGCAGCGCCTGGGGCGTCGCCATCGGCACCCCGGTTCAGGTGCTGGCGGAACCATGAGATTGCGGCGCCGCTCGAAGTCACAAATTGCCCAAGGTAGGCATCGAAATGCCCGCCCTCGATCGTCACCAGTTTCTTGGGCTCCAGCGCCTGCTCGTAGGCTCGCAGCCCGAGATCGGTCAGGGTAATGTGGTCCGCCAGGGCGACGATCATCAGGAGCGGCGTGGGCGAGACGCGCGAGATCCAGGTGCCCGGCTCGTACATCCTGGAGAGACGGCCTGAGCGGACCGTGACCTCATTTGTCCAGGCTCCCGGCGGCGCTGGCTGGAGATAGAAGGAAATGGCATCCTTGGTCCGATAGGATGCCGGAACCGAAGGATCGTCGCTGACCACATGCTGGCGGCGGGGCGGCTCGCCCCGGAACTGGGCGCGCTCATCCTCGTCGAAGAGAGGGCGGGTATAAGCAGGCGATGGCTGGGACCGTTAGCCTGTTGAACCAGGATGGCGATCGTTTGCACACCGTTTATGTGGGCTCTGCGCCTGAGAGCGGGAAGAAGACGTTTCTCTGGAAAATGCGCAAAGAGCTGAGCTCCGTAATCAAAGCGTTTCCCAAGGGAACGGTTGTCGGCGTTGCTGATGGCGCCCGAGACAATTGGGAGTTTCTGAATGAATTTACCGACCGGCAGGTCATCGACTTCTATCACGTTGCCGAAT
>JASHYD010000724.1 GCA_030043175.1 Xanthobacteraceae bacterium
GGGCGAACAGTTTTTCAAGCATCGGAATGTCAGCCTCGCGCACGGCGACCACGAGCTTGCCGAGTTTCTTGTAGGGCACACCATGCGAGGCGCAAAATCCGTAGAGCATTCGCCGCGAGCGGGCGCAATGCCGCTCGCGAAGCGAACCGGTTGGATAATAGATGCCGGCATGGATGACCTCGCTGTTGCGCGAGGACGTGCCGGTGCCGATCTGCGGCTCGGCCTCCGCCACGATCACTTCGTGCCCGGCGAGCGCGGCCGCGCGCGCAATCGCGAGCCCGACGATGCCGGCACCGACGACGAGCACCTGCATGGTCAAGCACCCTCGGCTGCGCGCGAAAGGAGGTCCCCTGCCGCGATGGCGCCGCCCGCCGTCACCTCGGCGTAGACGCCGCAGTCGGCATGGCCGAGATTGCGGAGCAGGGTTGCCGGAACCTCGAGGTCGCGGACGCCAGTGCCGGGTTCCACGTTGGTGGCGGCGCAGCGTGTGATGCGCTTGACGACCCTCGCACGCGCTTGCGCCCCGATTGCGAGTTCCCGGCCGAGAAGATCGAACTCGCGCCAGGCGGGCCAGCCCTCCACATAGAGGTTGCCGCGAAAGCGCAAAGGATCGACCGGATGCCCAACCATGCCTTCGATAGCGACCACCGAGGCGAGATTGATGATCGAAACCACCTTCTTGGCGACATCGGAAAAACTGTGGCCGCGAGCGGCGAGGAGCTTTGGGGACCCGCGCAGCTCCTCGGAACAGAAGTTCAAGAAGAATCCTTCGATATCGGCACGGCCGGCGAGCGTCCGCAGATCGCCCCGAGCGACTTCCGTGCCATTTTCCTGGATCACGAGCACGTGCGAAGCATCATCAAAATGGGTATCGAGGCGTGCAAGCCGCTCGTTCTTCATCAACATGAGGAACCGCTGCTTGGGCAGATGTCGCGGCATCGCGGGATCGAAGCCGCTGGGGCCGTTCTCGATCGCATAGCGGCGGTCGCCGATCACCGTCTCGCCGGGCGCCAGCGCGGTCGCGGCCAACCGCTCCGCCGACAGCCCTTTCACCGGATAGCGGTAGATCGCCCGAATAGTTGCCCGGGTATTGGTGTTCATGGGGCTTCCTAACCGTCCAGGCGGCCGGCTTCAAGCCGCGGTGACCATGAGCTTGCGCCGCAGTCGTTTGAAATCTCTACTCGAGCCCCTTATATCTGCCCCTTATTCCGCACCGCCATGACCGGGTGTCCTGGCCACCGGGTACCCCCGCCGCCGCTCGCGACGGAGAATGACGCGAGAGGGGCTGGCTTGAGGACCGGGAGCCCGCGACGAACGCGCGGGTGGGACTTGACGTGGTTTGAGAGGCGCCAACACGCGACGCAGGACCAACGAGATGGCCGGGCATTCACAATTCAAGAACATCATGCATCGCAAGGGCCGCCAGGATGCGGCGAAGTCGAAGCTATTCAGCAAGCTCGCCCGCGAAATCACCGTGGCGGCCAAACTCGGCCAGCCGGACCCCGCGATGAACCCGCGACTGCGGGCCGCCACCCTGGCGGCGCGCGCCGAAAACATGTCGAAGGACTCAATCGATCGCGCGATCAAGAAGGCCCAGGGCGGCGATGGCGAGGCCTATGACGAAATCCGCTACGAGGGTTACGGGCCGGGTGGCGTCGCGGTGATTGTCGAGGTGCTGACGGACAATCGCAACCGCACCGCCTCCGACGTGCGCTCCTACTTCACCAAGACGGGCGGCAACCTGGCGGAGACCGGAGCGGTGTCATTTATGTTCGACCATGTGGGGGTCGTCGAATTTGACGCCGACTTGGCCTCCGCAGACGCCATGCTGGAAGCCGCCATCGACGCGGGCGCGGACGACGTGGTGTCGAGTGAGACGGGCCACGAAGTCTTTGTTGCGCAGGATTCGTTCGCAAATGTCGCGAAGGCCCTGGAGGCCAAGTTCGGCGAACCCCGCAAAGCCGAGCTCGTTTGGAGGCCGCAGAACACCGTCGCGATTGACGACGAAAAGGGCGAAAAGATGTTCAAGCTGATGGAGCTGCTCAACGAGCATGACGACGTGCAGCACGTCTACGCGAATTTTGAGATGTCCGACGCCCTGATGGCAAAGATGGGTGCTTAGCTGACGGCGGGCCCGGCCCACCGCCACACTCTTTTTTCAAAGAGCGATCTCAAGCCACGTCAAATAGAGCTTTATGTCGCCGCCCGCTGTCATCGCCGAGAAGATTATTGTTCGGATACGAGCGACACGACTCTGTCCGCAACAACGCAATCGCAAGCGGCAGAGGTTGGACATGTCGATCCGGCGCCTTAACTGCGGGCTCGTCGCCAAAGATCGGAATGCTTACGTCCCGTCGCCGCCCACGTTCTCTGGCTGGAGCACCGGGCGCGGGACTCAGGCAGCCCCCTTGCGCGGCCGCATTTCGCGACCCGTCGGATCGGTGTCAAGCACCGACTCGTGGAGCCTGCCGATGCGTGGAGGAACTGGTCTGCCATCTCCGTCTGCTTGAAACAGTCCCCAGCCAAAACCGGAGAGCTCCTTCTCGGTGAACATAGGGTCGTCAAGTAAGTAGCAGAGGCCGAAAAGAAACTCTGCTTGCATCCCTCGCACGATGTCGTTGAGGTCTTGAGCGGACGCTCCTCTGTCAAGGCACCTCCGCAGCGCGTGACCTACGTCAGCGTAGGGTCTGTCAGGGGTTTCCTCGGCCCTTTGAATGTAGCGTTGCATCCAATCGGTATCGCTCTCGCCAACAACACCGCGCCACGCTTGCCTTAGAAACAAGAACCTCTGAAGCTGAGGAATTCCTTCCTCAAGCTGCGATCTTGCCCAGGATGCCGGTTCTCTCGCGCCGAGCCTCTCGAAAAGGGCAGTCAATTCGTCACGATCGCCGGGGATGTTCATCGGTGCCTGCCTCTCATGTTGGTCCCAAACGAACGACTCGCATCAACTCGGATCTATGCCGCGGATCCACGCGGCGGCGCTCAACGAGCTGGACCCGCGCCGTGCTTCGATAACATTCCCCCCTTAATAATCCGCCTTGAGCTTGCGCAGACGCTTCATGCCGCCGGCAAGCCCCTGATTATGCCGTCGGCGACCGAGGGTCCGGGACCGCACAGCGGCCCAGCGCCGATGCCTTCGCGCATTTGCGCGGCGAAACATCGGCCGGCGCAGCGCCATAATGGCTGCTTCGATTGCGCCGTAGAGGATGCGCGACGGCACCCGCTGCCATTGCAATAGCTAGCCTTTCTTTTCCGGCGCCGGAAATGAAAAGCTCGTGCACGCACACTCAATCGCCTGGTGCGGGCGAGCCGTCAGATAATCCGCTTAATGCTGACGAGATGACCTCCTGCGTCCGCAATACGGCGCAGCGCCTCCAGGGTCGGCTCAATTGCCACCGCCATGTTAAAGGCGTTGGCATGCACGAGCGATCGTTCGTCCCGCACGATTGCCACGTGGCCCTTCCAAAAAATCAGGTCGCCCCGCCGCAGGGAAGCGATATCATCGATCGGCAGCGGGGTGCCGAGCGTTTGCTCCTGCATATCGCTGTCGCGCGGGCAGGCGGCGCCGCTTGCGGCGAGCGCGATCTGCACAAGCCCGGAACAATCGATGCCGAGGCTGGTCTTGCCGCCCCACAGATAGGGCACCCCGACGAAGCGTTCCGCGATGGCAACGAAATCCGTCTCCCTGCTTGCGATCGGTGCGAGGTGCCGGGTGGGTATGAAGAATCCCGACGTGAGATCCGTCAATTCCCCGCCGTGATCCCGCTGCGGCAGCTTGATCGCGACGCGGCTGCCGAGCGACTGGGCATCGACCGGCGGCGCCTTGATCGAACGGCCCGGAAACACGAGCGTGCGCAGCGCCGCTACGCGGTGCGTCGGCGCCGGTCCGGGCGCACGAAGCGCGTTCGCCGGTATCCAACCCACGTAGCCGTCGAACGCAAGCTGTCCCCAGCACCAGCCTTCGCCATTTTCATCGTAGACGGTCACCCGCTCCCCATGCAGGGCTTCGGTATCGAGCGGCGCATCGGGCGAGGGCTCTCGCCGTACTGGCGCCTGTGCGTCGAGAACCTCAAGCTCGATGCCTGCCACATAGCGTGCGGCCGCGACCTTGCCTTTAAGGTGTTGCGCCGCGAGGTCAGGTCTTGCCGGCGTGGTGCGCGGATCAAACTGCATTTGCGAGCCTTCACCCATAGCGCTCGGTGAGGAGCGCGTATAGCGCGCGCGCCGCC
>JASHYD010000725.1 GCA_030043175.1 Xanthobacteraceae bacterium
AAATGCGGTCGGTCTGTTTCGCCAGCGTGCCATTCGGCGCAACGTCGAAAGCGCGGATGTGACCGCGCGGATAGTCGTCAATGTAGAGCACGCTTTGGTCCGGCGAGAAGGCGAGCCCATTGGGAAACACAAAGTCATTGGCAAGCAGAGTAATGGTGCCACGATCGGCGGACACCCGATAGACACCGGCAAAGGTCATGTCCCATTGATCGTGCGCGGGTGTGAAGCCCATCGGATCGGTAAAATAGATGGCGCCGTCTGACTTCACGATCACATCGTTCGGCCGGTTGAGGCGCCGGCCTTGGAAACTGTTGGCAATTACCGTGATGCTGCCGTCGTGCTCCTGAAGCAACCTACCTTGCAGATCGCGTGTGAGTCCATTGGCTTGGTTGGTCTTGTCCTGGAACAGCGCCACCCCTTGTCTCGGCGTGTACTTCATTCGCTTGCTGGCTTGAATATCGCTGAATAGGAGGTAACCGCCTTCCTTCCACCACACGGGTCCCTCGACCGGCCCCAGTGGGCCACCCATGCCAGCCGCAAGCTCCCTGACAGGCTCGGAGGTGGAAATGATGTTGTCCAGCGCCGGATCGAGTTTCTAGATGCGCGTGGCCGACTGCGCGGACGCTCGACCTATACCGTCGCTTGTGGCAATGCCGCCTGCCGCCGCGGTGACCGCCAACATGTGCCGACGTGAAATGCCGTGTTGGGTACGCATAGAAATTCCTCCCTCGCATTAAATTATCTATTTTGGCGCAAATCGAGGACGGCGTCACGATAGGCTCTGCCCTTCGGGGAGCGCAGCGAGCACCCGGACGGAAGAACCGGCGCAAGCCATCGGGCCCATTGGGAACCAGCGGACCTGCCGGCGACACTGGGAGTTGCCATTAGAGCGAGGATTCTAGCAGGTGCCCACAGAACGACGGGCCAACCCATCATAGTCGTTCTCACGTAGCAGCGTCTGCAACACTAACTTCTTCGTCAGTCCGATACTTCACTCGATGATACTTACGATATTGTCCGAGGGGAGTTCACGCAGCACACGCTGTAAGATGCCGAGGCGCGTGCGCGCCGAGGGGAGTTTGGGCTGTAAGAGACGGTCGATAAGAGGCGTGCCTAAATGAAAAGCCCCGCCCAAGGAGGACGGGGCCAAGTCATGGGGGGGAGGTGAGGGTCAGAAGCAGTATGTGTCGCAGAATTGCCGACCACCAATCCACTGGCACTGGGTTTGGCACATGCCCCCGGCGTACTTCTCACCCGGAGGCGACGGGCGTTTGATCTGGTCGATGATGCGGGGCTTCGGGCTCGGAGTAGCAAGGCCAGTTGCACCGGCCTCAGCAGCAGCGATGAGGCAAACAGCGGTGAGCAGAGAAACGACGAGACGCATAGACACCCTCCATTGGAGCGACGGCCCGGTGCGGCCGAGGACCGAGGGATATCTCGCAACTCACAGCGAAAGCGATGAGTCGTTTTGACTCACGTCACAATGGTTGCGTGCTTGTCGTCTAATGCCTGTTATATTCGTTTGCTTAGTATGTCGGCGTACTGCGTGAAAAAATGGGTCTCCTGCCCCGGATCGACTTGTCGCATTATCCAATCGAGCATTTCAAAGGTTCCAGTAAACCCCCGAGGGACCCGAGCACACCGAGGGGAGGTTCGCCTTGCAGTGAGCCTTCCCAACAAATCGGGTCCCATATAGCGCCCCTCGCTGGGAAAAGTCCCCTGGGGGTCGCAGCGGAAGGGCTGTGGGTTTTGGCCCCCTGCCGGGAACCCAACAGGGCCGCCCACCAAGTCCTCACCTTGCTCCCCAGTTGGAAGGCCTGCGTCCCAGGACGGTTGGCGGCCGTGTGGGTGAGCAACCAACCGAGCAAGTTGATGTCTGGCGTTTCCCGGCCCCAAGGGTCAACTTGAATGCTTCGCGCAGGGCTTCGTTGGCGATCGCGTCGTCGGTATCGGCAACCACCACGCTGAACCGCACCTTGGTCTTCCAACCACTTCATGCGTCGGCGAGGGGCCGAAGGCTTTGCCCCACGGGACCTGCGCCTCTGCCTTCCGCTGACGCGATCGCGTGGAGCGCGCTGCATACCTGCAATCTGCTTTGCGCGGTAGGCGGGGTCAGCCAGTGCTTGGTTGCAGAGCGGTACACAAATGGGATACACAGACAGCCGGGTAAGGAAGGATCGGACATCAGAGTTATCCTTGTAAATTCGGCATAAATTGCTGTCGTGCGTGTGAGACGAGGAATTCGATTTGAACTGCGGGCGCAGATGCATACACTGTCGTCGTCTGGAGCCCGTTTCGACCAGATCGGAGCTCTCTGCATGCCGCGCTTATCGCGGGCATTCGCGTCGGATCCTCGGCAGGGACGTGGATGGTCGGGACCGGCCATGACTGCGAATAAATAGCCCAGCTTTATTCAGGATGAGTAAGCCCACCAGGATGTTCCGCAAGACCGCCCCAAAGGACGCACAATTCCCGCAGGCTGCTGGCGGTCAGGCTTTGCGCATTCGCGTCCTTCCATCGATCAGCGATGTCGCGGCGGCCTCGTGGGACGCCTGCGCGGGCGGCGCCGGCGCCAACCCGTTCACGCGACACGCCTTCCTCTGTGCCCTCGAAACCTCGAAGTCGGCGACGGCGCGCACCGGCTGGCAGCCGCAGCATCTCGTCGCCGAGACCGACGACGGCAGCATCATCGGGGTCGCGCCGTGCTACCTCAAATCCCATTCGCGCGGCGAATACGTGTTCGACCGCGGCTGGGCGGAAGCCTATGAGCGCGCCGGCGGCGGCTACTATCCCAAGCTCCAAGTCGCGGTGCCGTTCACGCCCGCCACCGGGCGTCGCCTGATGGTGGCGCCGGACGCCGACGTCGGCGTCGCATGGTCCGCGCTGGCCGCGGGTCTCGTCGAGCTTACAAGAATGCGCAACGCCTCCTCGGCTCACATTACCTTCATGACCAAGGCGGAATGCGATGCGCTCGGCGAACACGGGTTCCTCATGCGCACAGACCAGCAATTCCATTGGGAGAATGGCGGCTTTGCGACCTTCGAGGATTTTCTCGCCGCCCTGTCGTCACGCAAGCGCAAGACCATCAGGCGGGAGCGCCGCGACGCGCTTGCCGCCGGCATCGAGGTGCTCGCGCTCAACGGCGCCGATCTCACCGAGGCCGCCTGGGACGCCTTCTTCGCATTTTACATGGACACCGGCTCGCGCAAGTGGGGACGACCCTACCTGACCCGCGAATTCTTTTCGCTGATCGGGCAAACCATGGCGAACGAAACCGTCCTGATCATGGCAAAGCGCGCCGGCCGCTTCATTGCCGGGGCGATCAACTTTATCGGCGACGGCACGCTGTTCGGCCGCCATTGGGGCGCGGTCGAGCATCATCCGTTTCTGCATTTCGAGATCTGCTATTATCAGGCGATCGAATATGCGATCGACCACCGGCTTGCGCGCGTCGAGGCCGGGGCTCAAGGCGAGCATAAACTCGCACGAGGCTATTTGCCCAACACCACCTATTCGGCGCACCACATTGCGGATTCCGCCTTCCGGCGGGCGGTCGACGACTATCTCAGGCGCGAGCGCGCCTATGTGGAGGCTGCCGGACGAGAACTCCGGGATGCCGGCCCGTTCCGTAAGTGCGTGGACGCCGGAGATCGCCAAGCGCAGGAACTGGCCGATGAGGACGCGGGGTTTTGAGGGTTTACCGGCCGGATCGAGCGGCGATTTCGTTCTTGCGGTGTCCGGCTTGCGCTGTGCGGCCGCAAGGGGCGCCGAAAAGAAAGATTGTAATCGGAGGAATGCGCATTGATCTCGGAGGTCGAAAGCCCTCCCGGCAGGGGTCGAGCTCGAAGGCAAGCGAGGCCGCGGCATCAAGATCCGGCACAGCGTCTTCAAACGCCTGCTATTGCGGGGGCGTTCGCCTCGGCATAGGTGAGCTCTGGTTGGCCGTTATGGCGGCTTAAACAGTCACCCCCGACATTCCCGACCACCCGGAGACCACCAATGGCGAGCTACGACCCGACCAACGTGTTCGCGAAAATTCTGCGCGGCGAGATGCCAAGCTACAAGGTCTATGAGGACGATCGCGCCTTCGCGTTCCTCGACATCATGCCGCGCACACCCGGACACACCCTGGTGATCCCCAAGGTGCCGGCCCGAAACATTCTCGATGTTGCTCCCGATGACCTCGCCCATGTTATGAAAGTGGTCCAGAAGGTCGCCCGAGCCGGCATGAAAGCGTTCGATGCGGATGGCGTGACCGTCCAGCAGTTCTCCGAACCGGCCGGCGGGGAGGTGGTGTTCCACCTGCATATTCATGTCATGCCGCGCCGGGCCGGCATTGCGCTCAAGCCGCCCGCCAGCGTCAAGGAAGACCCGGCGGTGTTGTCGGAACAGGCGAGCAAGCTCGGCGCGGCGCTGGCTGAAGGGTGAAACGCGCGCTTCTTGCGGTATATACTATGGATCAAGGATGTCGGCGGCGCCGGCACCGTGATCATCCGGCTTAAAGCATGCGCCGCGCGCATTCCCGTCCGGAGTTTGCGCGTGGGGCATCGCCCTCGGTAGGGGCGATCCTGGGAGCGGATCCTCGTGGGCGCCCCCCGACTCGGGTTGAACTGATTGTCCCCCGCAGTAGCGCAGACCACAAGGGTCGCCCGCTCCATTCCTAAGTTGGTGCGAACGCCATCCGGTCGCCTTCACCCAACGCTCTCATGCGACGACGCAACGCGCTTGCGGTCCTCGGCATCTTGCGTGCGCTGAGCGGCCGGCAATTGCAGCACAACTGCGTGCTGCCCCTCGCACAGCCTGGTGACGAGCACGATCTGCCCGTCGGGGAACTCGAGTGCGTCGTGGTGCACGTATGGCTGATCGGCATTGACCTGCCGGAAGCGCGCCACTGTCGCGTCAAGCTTTTTCGCGTGCTTCAGGTTGGGGAAGAAACCATGCTCGTATTCCACCTCTTTGTCGAACGCAACTTCCGTCCCGGGAAGAAGGCAAACGGCCACGCTGGGCTCGCCGGGCGCGGCGAAACCACCGGTGATCGCGTTCGTGAATTTCGTCGACACCAATTTGTCTCCAATCACAGCGGGTCGAGATTCAATAAATTGCAGACTGTAGTCGCACATTGAAGGTACTCCACTGTTGCGAACAGCCAGTATGGTTGTCCTGTCTCCAAATGTGCCAAAACCCGGCGGCAATTTCGTGTCGAGGTACGGCAGAGGCTTATGCGGCTTGGCACTGCAAGGGCACGCGCGACGGCATGCATGCGGGGGTTCAGAGCGCGTTGCCCAACGCGGATTCAACAGAAGGCAGACAACAACGGCCGATGAAGCCCGTCTTTGCCGACGAAAATAAAGACCGATCTTGCTTTGAATCGCCGAGTACCCCCACCGTCGCCGCAACCACCTCCATGCTGGGGCCATCCGGTCTTGATTGCGTTGCCTCGGCGAACGCACAGCAACTGTCGCCCCCGGATCAAGTCCGGGGGCAACTGAGCCTACGGCCGGAATGTCGCCTTCGAGCCCGCCCTAAACCCTGACCAGCGGGATCTTAGGGACCGACCCCCGGTTTGCCGGCCCGTCACCGCGCGGACCGGACGGCCGCATGCGTTTCGGACCGCCCCCGCCACCGCCGCCGCGGCGCTTGCTCTTGGGTCTGACGGGCGGGATTTTTTCCGGCTTCGGGACCACCGGGCCGTCGACAAACTCAAAGCTGAGCTTCTCTTGCGCAGTCGTGTCGCGCCCTTCGCCCTCTTCGCCCTCTTCCCTGGTGACCACCACTCGCACATGACCGCCGTTCTTGAGCTTGCCGAACAGGACCTCGTCGGCGAGGGGCTTCTTGATGTGCTCCTGGATCACGCGGGCCATCGGCCGCGCTCCCATCTGCTGGTCGTAGCCGCGCTCGATCAGCCACTTGGTCGCCTCCTCGGACAGCTCGATCGTGACGTCGCGGTCGGCGAGCTGGGCTTCAAGCTGCAGCACGAACTTCTCGACCACCTTGGTGATGACCTCGGTGGTGAGATGGTTGAACGTGATGATCGCATCGAGCCGGTTGCGGAATTCCGGCGCGAACAGGCGGTTGATCGCCTCGACGTCGTCTCCCTCGCGCTTGTGGCGGGTGAAGCCGTAGGCGGCCTTGGCCAGGTCGTGAGCGCCGGCATTGGTCGTCATGATCAGGATGACGTTGCGGAAATCGACCTGCTTGCCGTTATGATCCGTGAGCTTGCCGTGATCCATGATCTGCAGGAGCACGTTGAACAGGTCGGGGTGCGCCTTCTCGATTTCGTCGAGCAGAAGAACGCAGTGCGGATGCTGGTCCACGCCGTCGGTCAACAGGCCGCCCTGGTCGAACCCGACATAGCCGGGCGGCGCGCCGATGAGGCGCGAGACCGTGTGCCGCTCCATGTATTCAGACATGTCGAAACGGATGAGATGCACCCCAAGCGACGCGGCGAGCTGCTTTGCCACCTCGGTCTTGCCGACGCCGGTCGGACCAGAGAACAGGTAGCAGCCGATCGGCTTTTCGGGTTCGCGCAGGCCGGCGCGGGCGAGCTTGATCGAGGCCGACAGCGCTTCGATCGGTTTGTCCTGGCCATAGACGACGCGCTGCAGCGTTTCCTTCAGATGCGCCAGCACCTCTGCGTCATCCTTCGACACCGTCTTGGGCGGAATTCGCGCCATGGTGGCGATGGTGGTCTCGATCTCCTTGAGACCGATCGTCTTCTTGCGTTTGCTTTCCGGCAGCAGCATCTGCGCGGCGCCGGACTCGTCGATCACGTCAATCGCCTTGTCGGGCAGCTTGCGATCATGGATGTAGCGCGCCGACAGTTCCACCGCCGCCTTGATGGCCTCGTTGGTGTATTTGAGCTTGTGATAATCCTCGAAATACGGCTTGAGGCCCTTCATGATCTCGATCGCGTCGGGCACGCTGGGCTCATTCACATCGATCTTCTGGAAGCGACGCACCAGGGCGCGGTCCTTCTCGAAATACTGCCGGTATTCCTTGTAGGTCGTGGAGCCGATGCAGCGCACGGTTCCGGCCGCGAGCGCAGGCTTTAGAAGATTGGAAGCGTCCATCGCGCCGCCGGACGTGGCACCGGCGCCGATCACGGTGTGAATCTCGTCGATGAACATGATCGCGCCCGGATAGGCCTCGATCTCCTTGATGACCTGCTTGAGGCGCTCCTCGAAGTCGCCGCGGTAGCGGGTGCCGGCCAGCAGC
>JASHYD010000726.1 GCA_030043175.1 Xanthobacteraceae bacterium
CCCAGACGGCGCACTATCTCCGCGCCGGCCTCGACGCTTCCGGGAAGTTAATTGCCTGGCACCAGCGTCTTGCCGGCGATCGTGTGCTGCCGTTTACAGATCCGGAGCGCTATGAACTCTCGGGCCATAAGGACCTCCTCCTGATGCTTGGCGTCGAGTTGCGCTCGTATGATATTGCAAACCAATACTGCGGCCTCATCTATCGCGATACCGGTGTTCGCACCTCCTCGCTTCGCGGTATCGGATACACGGCCAACAAGTTCGTGGCCGAAGCTTTTCTTGATGAGATCGCACAGCGGCGGGGCGTTGACCCTGTACAGCTGAGACTTGATCTCTTGAGAAATACGCCGCGTGGCCGGGCCGTCGTCGAGCGTGTGGCGCAAATGGCCAATTGGGGAGCAAAGCGGCCCGAGGGCCGTGCGCTCGGTTTCGCTTTCATCGATTACTCGGGCTCGCTACTCGGTGGTATCGCCGAGATTTCGGTCGACCGCGCAAGCGGTAATATAAAGGTGCACAATTTCTGGTGCACGATCGACTGCGGCATTCCGGTCCAACCGGACAACGTGGTCGCTCAAACCGAAGGCAGCATCGTCTACGGTTTGGGTCTGGCGTTAACCGAGCGCATCTCGATCACGGATGGCGTTGTCGATCAATCCAACTTCTATGACTACCAACTCATGCGCATCAAGGACATACCCGAGATACACATCGAAGTCCTCGCGACCGATAACCATCCGTCGGGAGCGGGACAGATGGGCACTCCTCTGGTGGCACCGGCGATCAACAACGCGTTCGCGGTCTTGACTGGCAAACGCCTTCGGGAAACGCCAATGACGCCTGAGCGGGTGAAACGGGCGTTGGCCTGAACGCGGTCTAAGTTGTGCGAGAAAGACGATTTCTACTGATCCACTCGGCACGGAAAATCAGCTCGGCGAAGAGCCGGACAAGCCCGCCGGTGAGGGAGGCGGCAAGCGCGGCAACACCGAGTCGAAGCTGACGATCCACGAGGAACAGACCGTCAAGGCTGCCCCCCGGCCGGGTCGCGCTTCAAAGGCTACACCAGCTTCGTGGTTCAGGATCTGGTGGTCCGTCCGCATGTCACCAATTTCCGCCGTGAGCGCTGGCAGACGCCGGATGGCAATGGTGGTGACGACCTCGCTGCCAGCTGGCATCGATGGGCATTTCGGTTAGGAACCGCGTCGCTTCCTGTTCGCCCTATACCTTCAAGGGCCGATGACCGTATCGCGATTGGTGACGCTGTTGCGCAGTCTGGGCATCGTCATCTCCGAGCGCCAGCTCGTCCGTTTGCTGACCGCAGACCAGGACGGCTTTGTCAACGAGGCTCGCGACGTCCTGCGCCAGGCTTCCAGCGCCTCGTGGATCACGGTCGACGATACCAGCGCGCGTCATAAAGCCACTAACGCTTCTGCACCCAGATAGGCAACGATGACTTCGCCTGGTTCGGCACCAGCGGCTGCAAGCGCCACCTCAACTTCCTGGAACGGCTGCGCGCCGGCTACAACGACTACGTCATCGTGACGAAGAGCCGGCCTACATGCGCGAGCGTGCCCCGATGATCGCACCAAAAAAGAAGCCCCGGCTATTTGCTGAGGGTGCCGGGGCCAAGAATGGATGACAAGTCCTCGCTACCCCGCTCCCATGACAGGTGCGTGCCAAGCTTATGACGCTTTGACCCCCCTCCATCCTCGCCTGGATTGGTGGGTATCGCGCCTGAGACAAAGTTATGATGACGACGCTTTCGGGGCCTCCGCAGAATAATCCTCGTCTCTTCCCGATACTGGATCGTCCCTCAAATAGGGTAGCGCACGCAATAGGCCGAAGGTCGATTAGTAGCGAGAATATCCGAAATACCGCCGCCAAACAGCATCCCGACGACCCGGCCTAGCTTGCAGGTATCGCCGCTCGGCCAGGTCACGCGCGTCTATCACCTCAGCCCGGTGATATGCCCAAGCTTCCTTGCCGGCCTCCTGCGCCAACCGCGAGTCCGGTTCGATGCCCAGTTCCTCAACGGAATAGCCATCGACAAGGCCTTGGACGGCATCCACGAAAATCTCGCAGCATTCATCGTCGCACCACGGAAATTCCGCAGGCGAGATGAACTCAACTTTATGCTCCGTGCCGCGAGTTCTGCATCGGACGGCGGGCATCAGTCCAACCTGCGCCTCTTCAATTCAATGTGATAATTTTCCTCAGCTGCTTCGGCCTGGCGCTCCAGTTCCGCCAAAGCCGCAGCCCGCTCGCCCACCGATAGTTTGATTTCCTCCACCAGCATCGCGCCATCAGCACGCTTCTTTATCCTGCATTCGAGCTCCTGGCCGGGATCAGCGAAGTGATGCCGGCTTGCATTATATGGCGCTCATCGAGAAGGGCAGTTAATGCGACCTTTAGGCTCCAGGATCGACACGATACCTGACATGGCCCTGGGATCGTATTTTTCGACTCGACCGATCTTGACGATCGTCTCGTGCTGCGGCGGTTCCTGACCAGGCGGCTGCGCCGCCCGTATCGCCACTTGCTTGGCCGCCAGCGCTGCCTCCTGTTCCTCTCGCCAGACATCCGTCCTGGACTTCTTCGCGCTCTTGCCGCCTCGTCGCCGCCGCTGTTCTTCGCGAGAATCTCGACAACAGGCGCCTTCGGTTTGCTCGATACAGCCGCATGGTCGGCCTGCCGATCGGCCTACCGTTCTTGGTGCCGGTCTCCTTGGCACGGCGGAGGCCAGCACGGACGCTCTCCTGGATCATCGCCCGCTCGAACTTTGTGAGCGGACAGCGGTCTCGCGCCTCAGCCCTTGCTCCCAATCGGGTCGGTGTGTAATCAATCCTCGATCCCGGATAGATGGCGCACTGGGGCGAAAGACCGGATCGTCCGCTACATCATATGTATATCTACGTGCCTCTTTGAGCTGATTCTCTTTTGCCAACTACGGGAACGGGGAAAACTTGTAATTTATGCCAAGGCGCACTAGCGCATATTGCAGATCGAACTCCTTCGTGCGTGTGAAGCCTTCTATCACCGGTACCTCCTCACCAACCGTCGTCGCGTGGCCGAGATCGAAATAAAGTCCCTCCAGTTTGGCGCTCCAATTAGTGGAGATGGCATATTCGAGGCCGCCGCCTGCGGCCCATCCCGCTTTGGTCACGCTCGTGCTGGCGGGATAAGTGGTACCGGCGTTGAGAGCAATCAGATTCGACGACAATGATGCCGCGCCATAAGCGGCCCCGCCCGTCACATACAGGAGAACGCGATCGATGCCGGCATAGCCGAACCGAATCCTAGTCGTTCCGAACCATTGTAGATCTTCGGACGCGGTGAAAGCACCGGGTGGCAAAGCCAGCCCTAGCCCTGGTCCGCCGAAAAATCCAAACGGTCCAGAGACCGTTGTCGAACCACGGATTCCGCTGCCCTGGAAATCGGTCTCAATCCCCCAAACGCATTGAGCGAATTGCCAGTTGTATCCGAACTGGCCTCCCCCGAAGACACCCGAGGCATTGATGTGGCCGCCAGGGACAACTTGGCAACCCGGCCCATTCGGTACACCGGTAGGGTCGATGCAACCGGGATTGCCATCTGCGGTGTTTGCCCCATATCCAGCGTTACCGCCGATGTAAAAACCGGTCCAGCTGAAGGCCGGCACGAGAGCCGGTGGCGCCTTGTAAACCGGCGCCTTGACGGGCA
>JASHYD010000727.1 GCA_030043175.1 Xanthobacteraceae bacterium
ACCTTATTCTTCATGTCTTTGCCCTTCCTGACCTCCTACGATTCTTGATTCGGCCATTACTCATTTTTGACTCTCCCGCTCTACAAATGCTCCGGGAAAAACAAATGGTCAGGGAAAAAACTCGATCGCTTGGCCGTGTAGGTGCGGAAATCGCACCGGGGTGCCCAGACATTTGCCGCTGCGGATGTCGAACGAGACAACCTCGTCTCGTGCAACGCAGTAGAGATGGCCATCAGGCCCAAAGCGCAGACCGCGGGGCCTGCGAAAATCAGCAAAGCCGGCGGCCGAGAAAATGCGAACGAGACGTCCGCTTCGAACATCGTATTCCCGCACTGATGTCACCGCATCGACTGCCCCGAACGGTTGTTCGCTCGACACAACGATGTTCCCGTTGGGCGCGATCGTCAGATCAAGAGGGCTGAGTTCCGGATCGCTAACCAGGCAGACCGGCAGCGTGCGATCGCTGGGATCAAACGCAACGATAGCGTTGTCGCCTACGCCATTGGGACCGATCCCGGAAGCGAGAAAAAATATGCCTTCGTGACCGAACGCAAATCCGCGGGGAACGGCACGATGGTCGCTGGGAGGAAAAGTTCGCCTACAGCGTCAAGTTGTGACCGGAAGACCATGACAGTGCTCTTGCTGCGCGAGCTGACGTAGTAACGACCGTCCGGACCGAAAATCCCGCCACCAGGGTTCAGTGCTTCGATCTGGCCAGTATCGCGCAGGTGCGGCTGAAACTGGAAAGCAAGCTCGGCAGCGTCACAAGTGCAACGCCATCAAGCCCATCGAGGCGTCAAGCCCGTCGAGCCCCTTACGATGCAGCGTGAGCGTTGACGCGCCGGCCATACGCAGTGGCGAGGGTGACGCGCTGCGCCGCTAGGATCGTCGCCTTCCACAAAGACGCACCAGCAATCCTCGCAACCGGCGTACCGCAACAGCGGTGGGCCGACGAGCCAGGTTGCCGCCTGCAGAGCCGGCGCCAAAGCAGCGACCTAAAAGTCGGGCAATGCCGCTGCGGGTGCCCCAGAACCCCTCCATGGCAGCGGCCAGCATGATGAGAAACATGACGAACAAGACGAAGGCAATGAGGAGGTACTCTGGATCAGAAATCATTGCGGCGATCCGGCGGACACTGGCCGTTATGTCTTTCCCTTGCGTCGAGCCGTTGCAAGTCTCACGCCAATGAGACCCTCACTGGCGGCAACCAGCGCGCCAATTGCTGGCATAGCGGCTGCGGCAGGCTGCTTGCTGCCGTCGGCCCGGACGGCCATATTGCCCATCGCCATGCCCCGGAACACCACTGCTGCGGCCGGTGTTGGACTCGTGCATGAGGTGTCCCTGCGCGTCTTACCCCATGCGGGCTCTGCCTCCTTGTCGAGCGTCACTCCAAAGGGGCCGGGGCTCCTCAGCCGGATTGAACCTACATTACTTGCAGCCGATATTTGCCGCATGGGCCAAGAAATCGGAACCGCTCAGTGGGCTGCCGGTGGCAGCAGCTCGCGCCGCCGCTCGGCCGCTGGATGGGCTTGCCAGGCGCGGCCGGCCGAGCTTCGGGGCTTGTTTTGAAGGTGATCAGCCGATCGGGCGGCGCCGTCAATCGGGCGGCAGGCACTCGCGCCTTGGGGATTTGCACGGTGCGACGAATTTAATCTTGCGGCCGCAAATTTGTGGCATGGCTGATTTGGGGCTATGCCGATTGGTTCATTCATGCGACCTAGCTGCATTCGACTCTGAAGCAGCGATGAGCGAAGCTTTGGACGCGGTCTTTGAAGAACTTCGACACGCCGGGCCGCCTGAGATGGTGCGCGAAATCATCGCCATGCGAATTATTACAGCGATAAGACTTGGCGAGCGTGATCCGGCTCGCTTGCTGGAAGCTGCGCTTCGCAGACCACGCGAATCATAAAAAGCCCGCGCATGCGCTGCAGCTACTCATGTAGCTTGCTGCTATCACCAGCCGCTCGATATTCAGGTGTCAACTCCCCATCCGTCGTAAGGATTCCCTCCGCTATAAGGAGAGCGCGGGCTTCCTCTGCCGAATCAGTGCGCGGGGGCAACGTTTCAAGCGCGAAGCAGATGAAGGCGTCCAATTGGTGCTCTGACACTTCGCCACTCTTTACCTCCCTCCGAGCATATCCTCTGGCAATGGCCCGCCCCCTGCGCCGCCATCGCGCGATAGCCCAGAAGGCTTGGATCATTCCGGCGACAGGTTTGCTGAAGATGGCCAAGCGCGAGAACCGGCTGCAATCGATAGCGAGGAAAAGGCCCTTCTCGCCCTGGCATTGGCGCAGAGTGAAAAAAGCCCGCGCCAGTGGGGGCGGACGCGAGCGAGAGTTGTAGTTTGACCATCCAGATACGGTTCAACTCTCACCACGCCCAGTGGGTGATGTTCAACTTACCATCGGTTAATGTTCGAGGCAGCCCCGACCCGCTGATAAAATTTGGGCAGCAAGCCGGGGCCGGGCGCACGGCCGTTCAATGGGTGTGTGGCAGTGGCGCGAACGCTACCCTAACGGCAGGGCGGGTTCCCTTGTGTGAGGTAGCTCACACAACGCGGGAGGCGGGACGGGCGATGGTGCGGCTTGCGCCGGCAACGAGGAGGCCGCGAGAGGGGCAAGGCCAACGATAGAGGGAGGGGCCGGTCCAGCGCCGGCCCCTTTTTATTGCCCCGGCGGTCCAATAGGTAGGCGTGAAGATAACCGCTCAGCGGAGTAGCACTGACGTCGACAACTTCTCCACGGTTGTTGATGCCCCTTCCAAAATCAACAAGCACCTCATTATGTGAGCCGAAATAAGTTCGAGCCGCACCAAGCGCACCGGCAGCTACACTTACTATTGACGCTTGTTTTGCTGCGCGTTGGTTGCCCCTGCAAACGGCTTACATTTGGCTATGCTACCCTGTACTAAAGCGATCTGCTTGTCGTGTCCGCCCACACCGTCTTTGATTCTGCCTTCGATCGTAGCGATAAGGCCCGGAATTTCTTTATCAGTCCATGTTACGCGCTTTGCTGTTTCCACATCTGCCTGACCACCAGAGAAAGCAATCTTCTGCTGTTGTCTTGCCGTGAGACAAGCTTCCCACCTTGGCAACATACCTGCAACGTTGTCCCTGGTACACGCCTCAACTCCATCGCAGGTCTGTTCGGTATGCACGTCTGCGTGCTGGCAGCGTAACAGGCTTGCCGAGGTTGTTGCCAGCAACCGTCGTGCCCTCGATCCGAGCAACGCAGTCCTGAAGCGCGGGAATGATTTTGGAGGTGTCGGTTAGCGTGAATTGGAATAGTTCACCCTTGGCCATGGCTTGCACGCCAGCCGAACGTTTGAACCTCTCAATGAGATCCGCCTTGGAGGGCATCAGCACGGAGACCAGTTTATCACTCAGCGCTTTGCCAAACAGGTGGTATTGCTGTTGTCCGTCAAAGGTGAAATCGACCGGGAATGATTCGCCGGGAGTCATCTTCTTCACAAAGAAAGCCTTGCCAGCGAAGAATCTCAAGGAATTGATAGCTTGGCTAAAGGCGAACCCCGACAAGGCATTGCAGGGAACGCCGGGCGCTGGAAGCTCACCGCACATTGCCGGTGTCTTTTTTCAGAAGGCGACCGGCACGCGCTTTCAGTTTGTATCCTATCGCGGCCTTGGTCCCGCTATGCAGGATCTGTTGTCTGGACAAATCGACATGATGATCGACAGCCCGCCCAATTCGCTGCCGCAGGTGCGTGCCGGAAACATCAACGTTCATGCCGTAACAGCAAGGAGCCGTTTGGCCGCGGCCCCCGAAGTTCCGACCGTGGACGAGGCTGGACTTCCAGGGCTGTACATTTCGGTCTGGCATGCCCTGTTTGTACCCAAAGGTACGCCGAAGGCTGTTGTCAGCAAGCTCAATGCCACAGCCGTCGAAGCTTTGGCCGATCCAGCCGTGCAAAGGCGGCTTGCCGATCTGGCGCAGGAGATTCCGCCGCGCGGCCAGCAGACACCGGAAGCGCTCGGCGCATTTCAAAAAGCTGAGATTGAAAAGTGGTGGCCCATTGTTAAGGCGGCAAACATCAAGGCGGAGTGAAAGCATCAACACCGCCAATGTCGGCTATGGTCGGGTAGGGGCGAGGTGCCGATCGGGCTTCGAATGATGCCGACGGTTGGGATAGAGATTGAGCGTGCCCCGCTGTAGGTGAGGGGTTTTCCGGTACTGCTCTTTCGATTGCAGGTCGGGTTCACAGTCTCACCATGGCGACGTCACTTTCAGACCAAGCCGCAGGCCGCACCGTTGCCCATCTATCGGTCCGGTCCTCCTACATGACCTGACGTTCTGCACCTTGCGTTCGTCCTGGTCACCGTGGGCTGCCCGTCGGCAACTGCTTCCCACGGAAGCGCTTGGCAAAGACGTCCGCGTCTTCCGGCTTGGCAAAGCAGAACACCACGAATTCGCTGTCATCGCGGCGCAGGGGTTCGTGAACTGCGCCGCCGATTCTTACTACTTGAGGCCCCGCACCTTTTCGGCCGGGAGCGCCACTTGATGCGGCCATTGCGCTTGAGATCGGTGGCGGATGATTTCGCCTCATCGCCGCACCGCCATCGGCTTCGTTGCTGGCCGGTTGAACTGTTCGGCCTTCTCAATTGCCTCGCGTTCGTCGGGGCGGCAACTCCAGGCAATGCACGCCGAGTTAGGAGACGACGCCTGAGTTTCTGGAGGAATGCGAGCCAGGCCGCCAGCTCAGACTTTCAGTAATTACCAGACCTAATTGAAACATCGGTGTTGTCGGGCTGAGAGGCCCGCATCAACTGTTGGCCATTAAGCGTGAACCCGATCCTCAATTCGAACGGCTGGATCGACCAGCGTGGGCGAATCAACTGAGGAGGCGGCGCGACGTTCGCAAAATCGAACGACCTTCAGCCGCGGGCGCGGAATCAACTGAACATCGAAGACCAGGATGTGACGGGTTGCCCCTTCGGGCAGGTAGTTCCTGTTGCTCCAGAGCCATTGCTTCCGCCAACGGCCGACGGAGACGTGAATCGCTACTTGCAACGATGACGTCATCGGGCG
>JASHYD010000728.1 GCA_030043175.1 Xanthobacteraceae bacterium
TTGGGAGAAGCTGCGCGAGCGTGGCATCAAGAAGCTCCCGTGCGCGGTGGTGCTCGGCGCACCACCGTGCATCACCTTCGCGTCGGTGCAGAAGCTGCCCGAGAGCGTTGACGAACTCTACGTGGCGGGTGCGCTGGTCGGCGAGCCCATCAATGTTGTCAAGGCCAAAAGCGTCGATCTCCTGGTGCCTGCGGAAGCCGAGATCGTGATCGAAGGCCTGATCGACACCGAATATCTGGAGCCCGAGGCGCCGTTCGGGGAGTCCCACGGACACGTCAACCTGCAGGAATTCAACGCCTATATGGACGTGACCTGCATCACCCGCCGCCGCGATGCCATCCTGACCTCGATCATCTCGCAGGTGACGCCAAGCGAATCGAGCCTGATCAAGCGCATCGGCATGGAGCCGCTGTTTCTCAATTTCCTGCGCAACACGCTGGGAATCAAAGGCATTAAACGCGTCTGCATGCACGAGCCGCTGACCAATATCCGCAAGGTGATCGCGCTCGTGGTCGAGCGGGGCATTGCGCCGACCGAGTTGTGGCGCGCGCTTTATGGCGCGGCAATTTTCCATCGCGCCGCAGGCAAATACGTCATTGCGGTCAACGATGACATCGACCCGGAAAATGCGGATGCCATTCTGTGGGCGATGTCGTACCGGGCCAATCCAAACCTCGACATGCACCTGCTCCCCCATCGCGACCAGGGACACGGCCCGCGCAGCAAGCGCAACAATGGCGAGGATGCCTCGGTGCTGATCGACGCTACGCTGAAAGAGGATTTTCCGCCGATTTCATTACCCAAGCGCGAATATATGGAGAACGCGAAAAAGATCTGGGAAGAGCTGGGCTTGCCCAAGCTCAAGCCGGAGCCGCCCTGGTTCGGCTATTCGCTCGGCGAGTGGTCGCGGGACCTGGACGCTGCCGCGGAGCGCGCCACGAAGGGGGACTACTTCGCTACCGGCAAGCAACTCGCCAAGCGCCGCCGCAAGGACGTGCGGATGAATACGGAAGCGCGGAACGTGAACGAGTGACATGGGGCGGGATGCAGATCGCGCGCATACGCTGGCAAACAATCTCCTCAATGTCGATTGATGTTGCGGCAATACGTTGCCGCCATGTCGCCGCTCCACTGGACCCGCCTCTGCGATGAGATCAGCCGTCTCGGAGGAGCCTTATTCGCATCCGCGCAGCACGCAACAGATTTGGCGTAAGTCGCAAAGCAAGTGCTCGCGCATACACATGCGCGCTCCCCGCAATGCCATCAATCACATCGTCCTTCGCGGCTCCAATCAACTCCGCGGCGGCGACCGCCCGTGATCCTTTCTTGTCATCGATGTGATTGAACCCGTCGAGTTCTACGGACTCTTGGACCGGCCAAGGACATCGTCGGCCTCGCGGTCGTGAAGATTCGCCAGCAAATCCATCGCGATATGATTCGCGAATGAAGCGAATCCCCCAGGCGCCCGTACGCAATCTCCTCAATGTTCAAGTTGGACCGCGTGCAAGTTCGGCAGCCAGATATTGCAGCGCATACGCCACATCACATCCTTCTGTCCCGCAAAACGGTCACGCAGCCTCCCTCCATACTTACCCAAGTCAAAAGAGGTTCAAGTCCAACGCAATCGTCGCCTCAGCCTCGTATTCCCTATACGCATTGGCTGGATCTGGTATCGAAACCTATCTTAAGAAGCCCCTTCCGTTTGGGTTCCCTAAATCAGTCTCTAACGGATTGACCCAATGACCGGCCCGCGTCGGACCCGTATCGTCGACTCGCTGACTGCGGCGATGGACATAATTGGTGCGCGAGAAAGCCGCTCGACGATCGCCAGATTATTGGTCCTGACCTCATAAAAAGCCATCAGCTTGTCCAGCACGCTGGCAGCCAAAGGTAGCGCGATGGAGCCACCCGGCTTGCAGCAACGCCTGCTGTGCTTTGTCAAGGTCCTGACCCGGAGCAACGAAGGGTGCCGGTTGGACGAATTGTCTGTCTATCAGCGTCGCCAGTAATGGCCGAGCCGTTAAGGATTACTCTGGTCCCGCTTGCAAATCCGGTGTGGCTTTTGGTCGGCGGGCTTGAATTCGCTGCGTCGCGTAGCTGGAGATAGAGAAAGCCGTCACTCCAGCAAAACCAGCATTCCCCGCACCGCAACATAAGCCCCGACTGTGGCGACCACCACGGCAAACACGATCGACAGCGCGCGCTTCTGGGTGGCAAGCACAGTCGCGAGCCGGCCACCGGCGAGTCCGCCCACAATGCCGCCGGCAACGAACAGCATGACCATCGGCCAATCAATGAGGTCGGACAGCGCGTAATTCACCGCGGTGGTGAGGCCGAACGCCGTCACCGAGACGAGGGATGAGCCTATGGCGACGATCATGGACATCGACGTGGCGGCGACGAGGCCCGGCACGACCAGGAATCCGCCGCCGATGCCGAAGAAACCGGAAAGCGCACCGACCGCGAAGCCGATGCCAATGATCCGAGGCGCATTACCGCTCTCCAGCCGCACATGCGGTTTGACGCCACCCCCCTTCTGCATCGCCATTGACGCCGCAACTGCGACCATGAGGACGCCGAACAGAACGAGAAGCTTCTGCCCGTCGGTCTGCTTGCCCAGGGTCGAGCCCAATGCGGCGCCCGCGACGCCAGAGATTGCGAAGAGGATGGCGACTGGCCAGCACACATGGTCGCGTCGCGCGTGATTGATAAGATTGGCGAAAGCGCTCAACGCGACAGCGATGGCACTGGTGCCGATGGCGACATGGGGCGACTTCACGCCAACCACATAGACGAGCAGCGGGACCGCGAGGATTGACCCGCCGCCGCCGATCACGCCGAGAACGAGGCCCACCAGGCCGCCGGCGAACACTGCCATAAAATCGGGAGCACCGACTTCCATGCGGCAACTCTAACCCCTGAGACCGCGGGGCGTCTCGCGCTCGACGCCGACCTTCTCACCAAAACCGAACAGGATTGCAGCTGGCGATACGGGTCGGACGACCGCGGTTCCGGACGCCTTGACGCGGCCCCCGGGCCTCAGACGCCTTGACGCGGCGCTCGCGGCCCCCCATTCCTTGAGGGTCAGTCGGCCGGGCGGCCGCCCTGGCCCTCCTACCCCCTGCGGGTGGCAAGGAGGGGCCGGGGAGGAAAGTCCGGGCTCCATGG
>JASHYD010000064.1 GCA_030043175.1 Xanthobacteraceae bacterium
GGCAATCTCGCCGGGTCCGATCTCTTCCGCCGGGTCAATCTTGCACCCGGCCGTTCCGATTTTATGCCCAAGGACGGCAAGACCCCGTTCAACAAGAACGAGATCGCGGCGATCGGCTGGTGGATATCGCAAGGCGCCCCGAAGAGCGCGACGGTCGGCGACCTTAAGCAGACGGCAGAAGCTTCCTCGGCCATAGCGGCGGTAATCGGGATTGCCGGGGCGGAGGGCGAGGAGGGCGAGGCGCCGAACCCTGCCGGCCCGGACGAGGCGCCGCTCCCACAAGTGGCCGAGGCTGACGCGGGGGCGGTGGCGAAGGTTGTGGCAGAGGGCTTCATCGTCAGGAAGGTGGCCATGGGCTCCAACCTGGTGGACGTAGATTATGCCTCGGCCGCTGCGGTGACGCCCGCCATGATCGACGACCTCGCCAGATTCGGACCCAACATCCTGCGCCTGAATCTGAGGCACGCCGGCGTCTCCGACGCCGAGATCAAGACCATCGCCGGCTTCTCCAACCTCCGGCGCCTGCGCCTGGAGGAGAACGCAATCACCGACGCGGCGGCCGACGACATCGCCAACTTGAAGGACCTGACCTATCTGAACCTGACCAACACCAAGGTGACGGATGCGGGCTTCGCGCAGATCTCGACGCTGCCCAAACTGTCGCGTGTGTACATCTGGGAAACCGCCGTAACACCTGCCGCCGTAGACAAGGTCAAGGCCTTATGCAAGGACGTCACCATCTACGCCGGCCTCACCGCCAAGGACGTCCCCGCCGAGAGCAAGATCATGACGCCCGCAAATTGATGGCAGGGCGAGCCAAGATGGAAGGGCGGGCGCGTCGGCGGGCGTCCTTTTCTTTTGGATTCTCTTGGAGGTCTGACTTTGGCCAATTTGACGAAGCTCACGGGGGTCGCGAGACCTTGAAGATCGGATCATTTTCCACGATCTCGTGAGCGCTTTTCAACATCAGTTTCATGCGTCCCATGTTGCCGACGTTCGAGGGTTGAACAGTTCGAAGCGATCGCTGTTCGAAATGGGGCGCAGCCGTGCGATCGGGTTCGCGGTGCGGCGGTCGACGATCATCTAGCCGCCGCGACTTGGCTCGATATCGAATTTGGTCAACCGCGCGGCGATCTTGGCCAATGTCGGATCGGTTTGCATCATATTCACTGTAGACTCACCCGCTGCGCGTCATACGGTGAAGGCCGACTGTTACGTTTAATGTCGGCTCGTGCCATGCGCGCTGCGCACAATATTCTTCACCGACTGAGAGTTCCCCCGGCGCCAAGGTTCTATCAACCCGCATAGACCCAGAAGTCGGCGATCGCCACAGCCGCGGAGGCCGGCATGGGGGCCGGGACCTCTACGCAAGCAAACGGGTGGGGGTGCCGCCCGTAGCGGTCCTGCCAAGCCATCGCTATGCCGGCGAACTCGCGAATGTCCGAGAGGAAATATTGCGCGCGGACCACGTTCGCCGCCGACACGCCAACGGCTTGGCAGACTGCATCCATGTAGGACATGAGCACTCCCCCCTGCAGTTCGCCGGCGAGGCTCAGCGCATCGAATGCGCCTGCCTGTTCGCCGCCCGGGACCCGGCCGTCGGCCCCAACGGCGATCAGCCCCGACGGGAACACGAGTTCGCCCGCACGCACGCAGGGCCCGTATGTCGCCGCGGCTGGTATCCCGGTTGCGACCACCTGCTTGCGCCGCCCTGCAGTGCTCTTAAGCGCGATCAGGTTGATTTCGATCATGCCCGCGGTGTTGGCGTAATCTTTCGCGGGAACCGGCGTTATGGCGCAAGGAATGTCGCGGAAATGCTGCGACCACACCTCCATGAAATCGGGGAAATTCTCGACGCCGCGAATATAGGCCTGAGCCTTCAGGCTGTGTTCGAGCGCCGAGCCCGCGGCCTTCAACGACGGTTCCAGCCGATTAGTAATGACGTAATGAACCTGTCTGCGGAACGCAGTCTCGCCGCCCCAATTCTGGTCGGGGCCGACGTAAACCTTGGGGTCGAGTGTGCCGTCCGGCCGGAACGCCATGTTTCCGGCAACGAACACGAAATCGCTCGCCGCCACCGCGGGGTTGTAGCCGGAGGCCGAGATCGCCTGACCCGGCAAAGTGAACTTGTCGAGTTGGTAGTCTTGGTCGGCAACGACAGCGATCATCGAGGTGTGAATATTGGTGCGCGCGGTGAAGCAGCGCTTCATGATGATGGAGGTGCTGGGCGGTATGTAACTGCCGAATTCCGCAAAGCGCGCCAGGTGATAGGCCGAGACGGCCGGACCCTTGGTGTAGAACTGGTCGACCCGAACCGCGTTGCTGAGATCGGTCCCGAATTCCTTGAGAATGCCGCGCATGCGGCGCAGCAGATAATCGGCTTCGCGCCGCAGCGGCGGCCTGCCGCTCAGGCGGTTGCCGGGTGGCCCTTCCACTTCGGGCGCAAGTCCCTGCGCGAAGTCGAAGGCTTCATGACCATTGAGAAACACCCACGGCCCCGCTTTTACCGCGTATGCATAGTTGATAGCGCTGCCGGCAAGGCGTGTCGATTTTGCCGTCACGGCTGAAGAGGCCGCCGCTTCGCCCTCTCCGGATGGCGAGGCGCTTGGGGCACAGCCCCGCTCGGCGGCACTGGCGATGTCCGTCGGCAAGGCCGCCGCTGCGGTCGCAACAGCGCCACGGTAAAGGAAACGGCGCCGTGTGGTCAGAATGGCTGGTTGCGCTACGCCCATGTTGTCCTCCCGTTGCAAAGCGACGTCCGTCAATACTCGCGCCAACGATGGCGCCACCTCGATGCTGCGTCTTCCAAGCCGCGCCGACACGCCCGCATGGCGACAGCAGTCTATGCCAGCAAGGGGGTCGCGCTTGTATGAGCCTTTAGGGCGAGGCCGGCGCCGTCTTTGGTGGCGCGCGGTGATGCGTTGCCTGCTCATAGGCATAAGCCAGCTTGAGCAGGGTCGGCTCGCTGTAGGGCCGGCCGAAGAAGGTGATGCCGACAGGCAGATTGTCAGTGGTGAACCCCGACGGCACGGTCATCGAGGCGGCGTAGACTAGAAAGGTGTTCAAGGTCGGCACGCCCTTGTTGCTCGAGTAAGGCGGATTGATGCCTTCCTTGATAAGCGTCGGCTGGTGCTCCACCGTTTTGTGGACGATGGCGTCGAGCCTGTTATCAGCCATGACCTTGAGGACGGTGAACATCAGCTCCTCGCGCGCCTCGAGATAATCAAGGTAGCGTGCAGCATCGAGCGCGGGCGGCGGATTCCTCCACCGGTCCGCTTTCGTGGGCGGAAAGCTCTTGGCGAGTTCTGGCGAATTGGCGATGTCCTGACGCGACCTGATGGAGGAGTTGGGATTGCGCGCCAGATAGAGCTTCAGCCCCGCCTCAAAACTGTCCGGATTGGTGCCCCGTTTGGCGAGCAGCGCCTTGAGGTTCGGGATGACAATGGGATCGACCACCACGGCGCCGGCGGCCTTGAGCTCCGCCACATTTTGCTCGAATACCGCATCGACCTTCTTGAAATCCTCCGATCCCGGCTCGGTTTGCACGCCGATCGGCTCGCGCAGAATGCCGATGCGCGCCGCCTTTAGCCCATCCGCGGCGAGGAAGCGCGTATAGCTGCCGTCCACCATACCGACCCCGAGCGCCGTCACCGGGTCTTCTGGGTCGTAGCCCACCATGCCGTCGAGAAGCAGGGCGAGGTCCTTCACGGTTCGCGCCATCGGCCCCATTTGCGCGGTCGGTGAAGGGTAGCCATCCCACATGCCGCTGCGGCTCACGAGACCGGGCGTTGGCCGCAGGCTGGCGACGTCATTCCAGCCCCCGGGGCGACGGATCGACGCGAAGGTCTCCTCGCCGATCGCGACTGTCGCGAAATTCGCCGCGACGGCAGCGCCCGAACCGCCCGACGAGCCGCCGACGGTGCGTTCAAGGTCATACGGATTGCGGGTAATGCCGAACATCGATCCATAGGTATCGCCGGCCGCGTACTCGCTCAGCGTCGTCTTGCCGAGGATAATGGCGCCGGCCTTGCGCAACTTTTCTATCGGAAACGCGTCGCGCGGCGGCCGGTAATCCTTAAATACCTGCGTCCCCAACGTTGTCGGCATTCCGGCGGTATCGATCTCATCCTTCACCAGGATTGGAATGCCGTGCAGTGGACCAATCGGCCCCGAAGCTCGATAGGCAGCATCGAGCCGGTCGGCATCTTCGAGCGCATGGCCGTTGAGCGTGATGATCGAATTGATATTCGGACCCCGCTTATCGTACGCCGCAATACGATCGAGATAGCCTTGGACGAGCTGGCGGGCCGTCAGCTTGCCGGATTTGAATGCCGCCTGGATATCATCGATCGTCGCCTCCATGATCTGAAATGGCGCCACATCCTTGCGCTCCTGCGCCTGCGCGAGCGACAGGCTCGCCGACAATGCGGCGACGATCAGTGTCCCGACGGCGACGTTCCGATTGATCATTGTGAGGCCCTCTGCGGTAAGGCAAGCCAAGACGCTACACCATCGCGCTCCGCTTTTCAGCTGTCGGTGAGATCGCGCGCCACATCTCGGCTCCTGGCGTGAATCCCGCGCTGACCGACAGCTTCATGCCCGCCGCAATGCGCCGCCAGCTTGCGGGCGCGGCACAAAGCGAAGAATATTCCAGTCAGGGATCACCATGCGCATGCAGGGAGACCGCCGTGGACACGCAACGTATTTCCGTCGCCATGCTCGGCATCGGTGCAAGCTTGCCGCCGACGCGACCGACCGCAGCGGGTGCGGCGTCGGCATGGCAATTCCAGCGGAAAGAAGCAACCATCGCAGAGGTCCATCGCGCCGTCCGCGCCAGGCAGATCACGGCGGTACGGCGGGTGAACCTTCGGACCGCCAAAGCGCGAATTATAGTTCGAGAGATGTGAGCACGCCGTGTCCGAGGCGTCGCGGGGCGATGGCGCGCCCACCACCAATCTCAACCGGCACCCGTTGCTGGTGATTGACGGCGACTCTTTCGCCCACCGATCTTATCACGCCCTTCCCAAGACCATTCGGCGCCGGGATGGCAAGGGTGCGGGCGCTATCGTCGGCTTCGCGAATTTTCTGTTGCGGCTCTATCAGACGCAACGGCCACGCGCGGTGATCGTCGGTTGGGATACGCTCGAGGTACCGACCGAGCGGCACAAGAAATTTCCCGCCTACCAGAGCGGGCGCGCGTTTGACGACGCCTTGCTGGATCAGCTCGAGCTTCTGCCCGAATTCGTCGCGGCGTGCGGGTTTGCAAACGCGAAGGAGCCCGGTTACGAGGCGGATGACTTTCTCGCCGCCGCCGTTGCCGCCGAGGAGCGCCGCGGCGGAATGGCGCTGGTGGCAAGCGGCGATCGGGACGCATTTCAGCTCGCCTCCGAAGCGACAACGATCCTGCATCCGTTGCGCGCCGGCGAAATGGCCCGCATCGGCCCGGGAGAAGTCCGCGAGCGTTACGGCGTCGACCCGAAACAGGTGCCGGATTTCATCGCGCTTCGCGGCGATCCTTCCGACAAGCTGCCGGGCGCTCGCGGCGTTGGTCCCAAGGGCGCGGCCGACTTGCTTTCCCGTTACGGCACGCTCGAAGGCATCCTTGCCGCAGGTCGGTTCCCGGCGGAAGCCGAGATGCTCCGCCTCTATCGATCGATCGCCACGATGAACGCCGCCGCGCCGCTGCCGTCTCTGCGCCGCCAGCGGCCGACCTGGGCGAAAGCCTCCACCCTGGTGCGCGGTTGGGGGCTCAAGCAGCTAGCCGACCGACTGGCGGAAATGGCGAGGCAATCGACTGCGGACCAATGATCGCGGCGGTTGCTATCCGACTTTGATGTTCTGCGCGCCGAACTTGGTGCGCACGAGCTCGGCCCGATCGGGAGCGATCCGCACCGTCATATGCATGCGGCCGTCCGCGCCGGCGCCGCGCGCCAACACTTCGGCATGACGGTGCAACCAGCTCATGCCGGCCCCGTCGGCGAGGTCGAGCGCCACATCGAGGGTGAGCCGTGAACGGGCAAGTTCCGCCTCAATGATCGCCACCAGGCCATCAAGCCCCTCGCCCGTCAAAGCCGACACCAATACCGGCTGCCGGCCGTTGCCGCGCCGGCGTCCAAGGTTGTCGAGCTGCTCTCGTTCGGACGGGTCGAGACGATCGATCTTGTTCCATATCTCGATCAATCGCGGATCGTCCGGCTCGATTCCGAGATCGCGCAGCACGGCGATCACATCCGCCGACTGCGCAACGGTGTCTCCGTGAGAGACATCTCGCACATGCAGGATGATATCGGCTTCTATCACTTCCTCAAGCGTCGCCCGGAATGCCGCCACCAACATGGTTGGCAGTTCTGAAATGAAACCCACCGTATCGGACATGATGATCCGAGCGCCGTGCGGCAGGTCGATCGCCCGCAACGTCGGATCAAGCGTTGCGAACAACAGGTCGGCCGAGACGACTGTCGCCCGGGTCAGGTGATTAAACAGTGTCGACTTGCCGGCATTCGTGTAGCCGACCAGCGCCACGATCGGATACGGCACGCGCTTGCGGCTCTGGCGATGGAGCTTTCGTGTGCTTTTGACGCCCTCGAGTTCGCGCTCGATCTTGGCGATGCGCTCGGCGATCAGGCGGCGGTCGGTCTCGATCTGGGTTTCTCCGGGTCCGCCGAGAAACCCGAAACCGCCGCGCTGACGTTCGAGGTGAGTCCAGGATCGCACAAGGCGGCTGCGCTGATAGTTGAGGTGCGCGAGCTCCACCTGCAGCGCGCCTTCGCGGGTGCGGGCGCGGGCGCCAAATATCTCGAGAATCAGGCCGGTGCGGTCGAGCACCTTGGCGTTCCAGGCCTTTTCCAGATTTCGCTGCTGCACTGGCGACAGTGCGCAATCCATCACCACCAGGGAGGCCTCATGGCTCCTCACCAGACCTGCCAGTTCCTCGACCTTGCCCTTGCCCAGATAGGTCGACGGCCGGATCGCCGCCAAACTGATGACGCCCTGCGCCACCACCGCCAGATCGATGGCGAGCGTCAAGCCGACCGCTTCATCGAGGCGGGCGGCCTCTGCCCTCCCCTCCCCTGCCCTGCCCTGCCCCGCACGCGCAGGCAACGGAGCAGCTGGAAGTTCCCCCGCCGCCCGCCTATCTTCCCCCCCGCCCAGCGGAGGGTAGGCTGTGCGTGCAGCTCGCGCGCGAAGATAGGGGCCGATGACAACTGCACGCCCGGTCGCCAAGCTCTCCGGCGGGCGCAGCTTAGAAGTGGTATGCTGATGCGGCTCCAATCAGGTTTTTTCCACGGCAGCCCCCTCTTCGCCGCCTTCAAAAAGCTGCACAGGATGCCCCGGCATGATGGTCGATATAGCGTGCTTGTAGACGAGTTGGGAATGCCCATCTCGCCGCAGCAACACGCAAAAATTGTCGAACCAGGTCACCACCCCTTGCAGCTTCACGCCATTGACGAGAAAAATTGTGAGGGGGATTTTTGCTTTACGTACATGATTAAGGAAGGTGTCTTGTAAATTTTGTGCGCGATCGGCTGCCATGGCCGTTTTTTCCGCCTTTTTGTTTGCAGTCTGGCACTGCGGTTGATTGACCTACTCTCTCCCGGACGCGTAGTTGGTCAGTCTAAGACCCAGACATCACATTAACAAGTAGGACGGCGCCCCTCGCAAGCCGCCCCGGCGTCAATTGACGTTTTTTACGGGAATTTGCCAGTCCCTTATGTCAGGTAAATTCCGCATGACGGTGAAATTCCCGCCGCAGCGCGAGGGTCAGCGGACCCGGACGGCCATTACCGACCGGCGCTCCGTCAATCGTGACCACCGGCTGCACGATCTGGCTCGCAGCCGTGATGAAGGCTTCCAGCGCTGCCTTCGCTTCCGAAACGGTGAACGCGCGTTCGATGAAAGCCAGCCCCTTGGCTGCGATCGCGTCGATAACCACGGCGCGGGAAATTCCGTTGAGGATGCTGTTATCAGCGGGGCGTGTCACAACTTCGCCGTCCGCCGTGACGATCCAGGCATTCGACGAGGCTCCTTCGGTGACGAAGCCTTTCGCATCGACCAGCCATGCCTCGCGCGCCCCGGCCTCGCGCGCTGCTTGCTTCGCGAGGACATTCGGCAACAGGGATACCGACTTGATGTCCGGCCGCGCCCACCGCCTGTCCGCGAGCGTTATCACCGCGATACCTTGGGCGGCTGTGTTCTCCCCTTTCGCGTTGTCATGGGAACGCGCGGTGACGACGATTGACTGCGCGGTACCCGGCGCCGGAAAGGCGAAATCGCGCCTTGCCACGCCACGCGTAATCTGCAGATAGACGATGCCGTTGCGCACGCGGTTGCGCCTCACGGTCTCGTGCAGGACAACGCTGAGAGCCGGCAGCGGCATCGGCAAGCCGATACGCAACTCGGCAAGCGAGCGCATCAGGCGCGCCATATGGCGGCGCTCGTCGACCAGACGAGCCTCCCGCACCTCGCACACCTCATAGACCCCGTCGGCGAATTGGTAGCCGCGATCCTCGACATGGATGCGGGCATCGCGATGGGGCCGATACCGGCCATTGACATAAGCAATGCGGGACATGGCAGCACATCCATGTAAGAGGGCAAAAGTCTATGGAAGCGACCGGCTATAGCGGATTTCGACCGTTTCTTATCACTGGGTGTCGGCGCCGGGTACGCTTCGAGCGGCCCCGACCGGCAGTCGTTGCGCGCTAATCCATCCCCAGTGCCTTGAGCTTGCGGTGCAGCGCCGAGCGCTCCATGCCGACGAATTCGGCCGTGCGGGATATGTTCCCGCTAAAGCGGCTGATCTGAGCGCGCAGGTATTCGCGCTCGAAGGCCTCGCGGGCATCCCGCAGCGGCATGCCCATGAGTTGCTCGCCGCCGCTGCCATTGGGCATCGACGGCACCATCGACCCGACCTCGGGCGGCAGCATCGCGGCGGTGATCACCGCATCGGGGTCGCCGCCGGCCAGAATCATCAGCCGTTCGACGTTGTTGCGCAACTGGCGGACGTTTCCCGGCCAGTCGTGGGTTTGCAGCACCGCCATGGCGTCGTCGCCAATCTGCCGCTTGGGCAAGCCGGTGGCCTGGGAAATCTGCTCCATGAAGTACTCGACGAGGGGCGCCACATCCTCGCGCCGCTCGCTGAGGGGGGGCACGCGAATGGGCACCACCGAAAGCCGGTGAAAAAGGTCCTCGCGGAAGCGGCCGGCCGCGATTTCCTCTTCGAGATTGTGCGCCGTCGACGTGACGATCCGCGTGTCGACCTCGACCTTCGTCGTGCCGCCGGCGCGAAGGAAGGTTTGCTCGACGAGCACCCGCAGAATCTTGTTCTGGGTCTCGCGTGGCATGTCGGCGATCTCATCGATGAAGAGCGTGCCGCCATGGGCCTCCTCTAGGGCTCCTATCTTGCGTGGGCGTCCGTCGAGCTGCTCGGTCCCGAACAACTCGATCTCCATCCGCTCCGGCGTGATAGCAGCCGCATTGATCACCACGAAGGGGGCGGCGGCGCGCAAGGACAGCGCATGAATGGTGCGCGCCGTCAGCTCCTTGCCGGAGCCCGACGGCCCGACGATGAGGACTCGGCTATTGGTGGGGGCAACCTTCTCGATCGTCTGACGCAGGTGCTGCATCGAGCCGGAGTTGCCGATGAGCTTCGCCGGATGGGGCGCGAGCTGCTTTAGCTCCTTGACCTCGCGCTTGAGCCGCGAGGTTTCGAGGGCACGGTCCGCCACCAGAACGAGCCGGTCGACCTTAAACGGCTTCTCAATAAAGTCGTAGGCGCCCTGCTTGATGGCCGCCACCGCGGTTTCGATATTGCCATGGCCGGAAATCATCACCACCGGCAGGTCAGGATAATCCGCTTTGATGCCGGCCAGCATCTGCAGGCCGTCAAGCCGGCTCCCCTGCAGCCAGATGTCGAGGAAGATGAGATTGGGCCGACGCGCTGCAATCGCTGCCGCGGCCTCATCGCTATCGCGCGCCGTGCGCGTCGCGTAACCCTCGTCTTCGAGAATTCCCGCGACCAGGTCGCGGATATCGGCCTCGTCGTCGATAATCAGGATATCGGACGCCATGCTGTT
>JASHYD010000065.1 GCA_030043175.1 Xanthobacteraceae bacterium
ACGCCGAATTTCTCGGCGACCTCTTCGGCGCCGATGCGGCGCTCGTTGCCGGGCATCGGATCGAACATCATGACGCCGGGACGCACCAGCTGCATGAGGTCCTTGTCGCCCGCGATGATCGACACGTCGGCGCCCGCCTCCAGCGCGACGCGCGCATAAGTGGCAATCAGGTCGTCGGCTTCGAAGCCTTCCTGCTCGATCGGGATCAGTCCGAAAGCGCGCACGGCGTCGCGCATGAGCGGGAACTGCGGCACCAACTCGTCTGGCGGTTCAGGGCGGTGGCCCTTGTAGTCCGCATAGATTTGGTTGCGGAAGCTCCTTCCGGAATAGTCGAAAACCACTGCCAGGTGGGTCGGCATGATCCCGTTAAGACCCTCTCGCAACAGTTTCCACAGCATGTTGCAGAAGGTGAGCACCGCGCCTGTCGGCACGCCGTCCGAGCGCATAAAGCTGCGGCCCCGGCTCTGCGCAGCCTTGAACATGGCGAAATACGCGCGGAAAATGAATGACGACCCGTCAATGAGAAAGACATGGTCGCCCTTCTTGAGCTTGCGAGGCGCAGCGGTTTTGGACATCGGCGTTGGCGTATGTATGGCGTCGCCTCCGCCATACCACCCCGTGCGCGATGCGCAAAGCCCGCCTGGGGACGAATGCGCCGTGTGTTTGAGCGGCCCGGGCATGCCGGTGGCGACCCTTCGAGACGCGCGAGCGCTCTTTAAGGATCAGGTCCGACATCGTTTCGCGCTTTCGGGGAGTCGGCCGACGGTTTGGCGTCTTGATGGGTAGAATTATCTGATACGCGTCAGCAATCGAAAAATACCTCCATGACTCAACTCGCGCCGCTTCCGATCGATGCTGCCGCGCCGGACCTCGTTACGGCTCTGGCGCGGGCCGCCACGGCCGTGCTGGTCGCCCCGCCGGGCGCCGGCAAGACGACGCGGGTTCCGCTCATCTTGGCGAATGAGCCATGGGCGGCCGGCAAGAGAATTCTGGTTCTGGAACCGCGACGGCTGGCGGCGCGCGCCGCCGCCGCACGCATGGCGAAAACGCTTGGCGAGAGGGTCGGCGACACGGTCGGCTATCGGGTTCGCTTCGGCACCATGGTCTCCAGGCGAACGCGCATCGAGGTCATTACTGAGGGTATCTTTACCGGCCTCATTCAGGACGATCCCTCGCTCGATGGCGTCGGCGCCGTCCTGTTCGATGAATTCCACGAACGCTCTCTCGACGCTGATATCGGGCTGGCGCTTGCACGCGACGCGCAGCAGGCCCTGCGCGAGGATTTGCGACTCCTTGTCATGTCGGCGACGATCGATGGCGCGCGCATCGCGGCGGCGTTGGGAGATGCGCCGGTGATCGTGAGCGAGGGCCGGGCGTTTGCGGTCGAAACGCGCTATCTCGGGCGTGATCCCGCAAAGCCGATCGCCCCGCAGGTCGCGGACGCGGTGTTGCGGGCGCTGCATGCCGAAAGAGGCTCAATCCTGGCCTTTCTGCCGGGCGCCGCCGAAATCCGCCGTTGTGAAGCAATGGTGCGGGAGCGCTGCGCCGACACCGCAGTCGACGTGTTCGCGCTTCATGGCGCCCTCGACTTCGATGCCCAGGACCGCGCCATTGCGCCGGCGTCGAACGGCCGGCGAAAGGTTGTACTCGCCACCTCGATTGCCGAGACCTCGCTGACGATCGAGGGCGTGCGGGTGGTGGTCGATTCCGGGCTCGCCCGCGTGCCGCGCTACGAGCCTGATGTCGGGCTCACCCGCCTCGAAACCGTCCGCGTATCGCGCGCCTCGGCCGATCAGCGCCGCGGGCGCGCCGGCCGCGTCGAGCCCGGCGTGTGCTACCGGCTATGGGATGAACCGCAGACCGCGGCGCTGGAACCTTATGCGCAGCCGGAAATCCTTGCCGCCGATTTATCTTCGTTCGTTCTCGAACTCGCTCAGTGGGGCGTCGCGGATCCGGCAAAGCTCGTTTATCTCGACCCGCCGCCGGCCCCAGCGCTTAGCGAAGCGCGCACCCTTCTGGCCGCTCTTCGGGCTATCGACGGTGCCGGCCGCATCACGGAGCAAGGCAAACTCCTCAATCGCCTGCCGCTGCCGCCGCGCCTCGCCCGAATGGTGGTGGAGGCGGGTCGGGAGAGCGCGGGTTTGCTCGCGGCGGAAATCGCCGCGGTGCTGACGGAACGCGGCCTCGGCGGCAACGACATCGATCTGCGGCACCGCATAGAGGCGCTGCGTCGCGACCGCTCGCCGCGGGCCACCGAAGCAAGGCGGATGGCCATGCGATGGGCCGAGATGGCCGGGTCACCCGATCCCCGTCTCCCATCGGGGCGTCTGCGCCCGTCTGCTGCGGACCGTGGCGAGGGTCGGGGCGAGCCACAGGCCCGGACGAGAAGCGCAGACCGGCGCCCTCTCACCCAGCCTCTTCCCGATCCGCCTCCGCTTGCCCGGGAGGGTGCGGAGCCGGCCGACCTCACCCCGCCAGCGCGGAGAGCTATCGACGCGGCCACCGCGGACGGCTCTGCGCCACAAGGCGTGAGAGAGCCATCCCTCGGCGCCGTCCTGGCCCTCGCCTATCCGGAGCGGATCGCCAAGAACCGCGGCGCGGCGACAGGGGCATTCCTTCTGGCCAACGGCCGCGGCGGTTGGGTCGATCCAGCCTCTGCGCTGGCGCGGGAACCATTCCTGGTGGTCGCCGAACTGATCGGCCGCGCGGCGCAAAGTCGGATCACGCTGGCAACCGCGATCGATCTGGCGGACATCGAAAGGCGCTTCCCGGGCCGGATCGAAGCCACCGAGGAGGTCAACTGCGACGCCATGACGCTGACCTTGCGGGTGAGGAGATCGCGCCGGCTCGCGGCTATCGTGCTGAGCGAACAACCCCTTCCGGTGACGCCGGACGAAACGACCGCCAAACTGCTGGCCGCGTCAATTGTGCTGGCCGGGCTCGACCGCTTGCCATGGACGAGGGGGCTGCGGCAATGGCGCCATCGCGTGCAATTCCTGCGCCGCGTCGAGGGCGCCGAATGGCCGGATGTTTCGGACCCAGGGCTCGCAGCGACTGCCGAGGCTTGGCTTGCGCCGCTGCTCTTAGACAAGACGTCGCTTGCTGGGCTCCCAGCAGCGGAGTTCGAACAAGCGCTTCACGCGTTGCTGCCGTATAACCTGCGTCGCCGTCTGGAGGTCGAGGCGCCGACTCATTTCGATGCACCGTCCGGATCACGGGTGCCGATCGACTACGCGGCGGAGGAAGGCCCAAAGCTTGCGATCCGTGTCCAGGAGTTGTTCGGACTCTCTCGCCATCCTGCGGTCGCCAGGGGTCGCGTGCCGCTGATGGTCGAGCTTTTGTCGCCCGCCCACCGTCTCGTGCAGGTAACGCGCGACCTGCCGCAATTCTGGCGCGGCAGCTATGCGGCAGTCAGGTCGGAAATGCGCGGCCGCTACCCGCGCCATCCGTGGCCGGACGACCCCCTTTCGGCCCCGGCAACACGGCGTGCCAAGCCGCGGGGATGCTAGCATGCGAAGGCTTTGCGGCCGGCTACCGCTGGGCTATGTGCTTTGCACCAACAACA
>JASHYD010000729.1 GCA_030043175.1 Xanthobacteraceae bacterium
TGTGAGGTGCCGGTCATTATCGAACGCCGGCTGTTTGCACTCGGGCGCACGATCCGGCAGGGCCTGGAATAGAGCGGCCATTCACCGCGCCGCTCAAGTAATTGTTGATCCTCACTCCGCGCCGGCTGGCGCCGGCTGCGCGTCGGCGACCGGCAACAGCGCCTCAGACCATCCGTCGGTGCCCTCGGGATACCACCCGACATTGGTATAGCCCATGGCGAGGATGCGCTTTGCCGCATTCCACGACATCCAACAGTCGCGGAGACAGTAAATCACGAGGAGTTTTGTGCGGTCGCTGCCGGTGACACGCTCAAGGTTTTGACGCAGATAAGCTTCGGTGACGGGCGCAAGTTCGCCGTACCCGGTATCCGGGAGCCAGATGCTCCCCGGGATATCCGATCGCGGACGGTCGCGCCAGACCGTGCCAGGCGGCAGATTGGGCGGGCGCGGCGGCCGCGGCATCACGTCGACGAAAATCGCAGTTTTGTCCTGCCACAGCGCCTCGGCCTGCGCGGTCGTCACCACACGAGCGCCCGCAAGTGTTGCCGGAGTGGGTGCACGATAATCAGTGTGGCGGTAGCCCGCAGGCTCTGGCGTCGCATCCTCGCCGCGAACCCCGGCGGAAAACGCCACCGGTCCCAGGATCACGGCCAAGACAGCGCAAGCTCTGATCATTTCGCCGCCGGCGCGTCGGTGGTGATGAGTTGATCGTTTTCGTCAAGCAAGGGTACGCCAAATCCAATCAGCAGCCGGTTCAACTCGGCTCGATTCTCAGCAATCAGGCGATTGAGCAGCCGCTTCCAATTCTGGTCGGTCGGGCGGACACCCATGCCGATGCGAAACACCAGGGGCGGACCACCGGATTCCTTAAGCAACAGTTTGACGCGCATCGGCGGACCCGCCTCTTTCGCGTAGTAGCCGGCCATCGGTCCCCACAGGACGCCGACGTCGATCTCACCGCTTGTGAGGTCCCCCAACATGGCCGACGCCGAAGAATCCACGCGGGTATCGACGACCAGCGGATAGGGCTTGGCTTTGCGCATCAGGCCGTTGGCCGCGAGATAGGTCGACGGCGGCGTGCCGGCGACGATGCCGACGCGTTTGTCCTTAAGACGCGGGTCGGAAAGCGTATCAAGGTCGTCGAGCCCGGAGTTCGGCTTGATGACGAGTGCATACGCCGTCCGATAATATGGATTGGTGCTCTGGACCAGGTCGTCGCCTTGCGGAAACCCCGGGATCAGGTCGCAGCGATGGGCGCCGAGCGTATTGCGCACGAACCCGGTGGCCTGCGGATACCACGCATAAGCTAGCGTCTTGTGGAGCTTCTCAGCCAGCAGTTCGACGATCCTGTTCTCGAATCCTTCACCTTTGTCATTGGAGAACGGGAGGTTGCTGGGATCGGCGCAAACCCTCAACACCTTGGGATCGACGAGTTCAAGCTCCGCATTGAGCCCAGCGCCTTGCGCGCGTGGCCGCTCGATCGAGGCAACCACCAAGCCCGCGCAAACCATCGCCCCGACCAGCATTGTGGGGACGCATTTCGCCGTCATGGCCATCGGCGCTCCTTTATCGATTTTCAAGGCTTGAAGCCCATGCAGGCATCTTCAGCCTTGGCAAAGGCCTCCGGCTTGTCCTCGTGCTTGTCGGGCCGTATGCGGCCGACGGCGTCATTTGCACGCGCGCGCAAGTAAATGTAGATATCATCTAGATAACACATCACATTCCGATTATCGCCGAAGGCCGGCATGACGTTGTCCTGCGCGGTCGTCACATTTTTGCGGCCGCTCGCGACAATGCCGAGAAAGTCGGAATAGCTGATCCGTTTAAGCGAATCCTTCAACGCCGGCGCAAAACTCGATCCGTCACCGGCAGGACCGTGACACACGTGGCACACCGAGTGATACCGACGAAATCCCGAAAAGGTGTACCAGTCGACCTCGCCATCCTTCTGCACTTTGTAGGTTGGATTGCCGGCCTTATCGAAATACTTGCCATCGTCGGAACGGGCCACGGCCGGATCGCCCGCACCGTCCGCCCGTGTGACGCCGGTCCCACAGATCAGCGTCAACGCGGCAAATCCTATCGCCACAACGCGAATTTCCACCGGACGTTTCCTCCAGGGCGATTGCCGCTGCCATTCTCGACGAACCGGCGCGCGAGGGCGCGCCGGTAGCCGTCGATGACGTGGCAGGTAATCCTCAGGGCAGCGCAAATACGGTAAGCTGGCCGCCGAGTGAGGTGTAGTTGCTGAGCGCCGCGTAGCCGCCCACAGCACCTAAGCCGTCCGTCGGGTTTGTAAGCCCGGCTGCGAGGCCGATGCCGGCCCAACCGCCAACGCCGGACAATAGAGCGACGTACTGCTTGCCCCGATGCTCGTAGGTCATCACGTTGCCGATGATGCCGGACGGAGTCTTGAACTTGTAAAGCTCCTTGCCGGTCTTGGCGTCAACGGCCTTCAGATAGCCTTCCAGCGTGCCGTAGAACACGACTCCGCCGGCTGTCGACAGCGCGCCGGACCACACCGAGAACTGCTCCTTGTTCGACCACACGATCTTACCGGTCTTGCCGTCCCAGGCAATGAAATTGCCCATATTGGTCTCGCCTTGCGGCGGATACATCGACAGTGTCGCCCCGACATAGGGCTGGCCTGCCGTGTAACTCACCTTGAACGGCTCGTAATCCATGCACACGTGATTGGTCGGCACATAGAAGAGTTGGGTTTCCGGCGAGTAGGCCGCCGGCTGCTCGTCCTTGCTGCCGAGGGCGGCAGGGCAAATGCCCTTATTATTGTGATCTTCGCCGTTCTGATCTGTCGAGTACTGCGCGACAACCTTCGGGCGGCCATAGGTCGGCGAGGATTTGTCCATATCGACGCCGGTGGTCCAATTGACCTTCGGGTCGAATTTCTCGGCCACCAGCAGTTCGCCGCTCTCGCGGTCGAGGGTATAACCCAAGCCGTTGCGGTCGAAGTGCGTGAGCAATTTTCGTGCTCGCCCGCCGATCTGTTGATCGGTGAGGATCATCTCGTTGACGCCGTCGAAGTCCCACTCATCGTGGGGCGTCATCTGGTACACCCACTTGGCAAC
>JASHYD010000066.1 GCA_030043175.1 Xanthobacteraceae bacterium
GGCGCACGAGGCAAGCCCCGCCTGGCGCCGTTCACTGTTAGACGCCACAACCCGGGCTATTCGCCGGTTCGGCCCGCTTACTTCGGCCGGCCAAGCGCGAGCCCGCGCTGGCAGTGGAGGAACGACGAACGCGCGCCTGAACGGCCGACCGGCATCATTCCTCTGGCGGCTGAAGCCGGGCGCAAACGGATGCGGCCTGTTCCGAGCGACAGCGCCCGCATATCTCGTGATCGACGGCTCCCGATGACTTATTTCATGCGCTGCAGGTCGGGCTAGGTCCGGTGGACGACTAAGAAGCAACTCCTTGATCTGCCGGCGGATCAAGTTCCGAGGCGCCGAGTTTGCCACGACCGGTGTTGCACCGCAGCCACGCCGCATGGATCGTTGGCCAATGCGTGCGGAAGGCGACCGACAACCAAAATTCTTGGTGCTTTGCCCACATCGACTGATTGCCAGCTTTTATCCAATCTCCTGCGGATGGCGCCCAGTCGTAAATTGGCCCCGCTGCCGTTCGATCCTGTCCGGCGCTGGGGCCGACCCTATTTCCCGGTATGTTCCAACACGGTCCGCAATAGTTGGCATGAATTTTCTTTCATTTGATCCCGCCAATACAGTGGGTCCGCATGGGGCGCCAACCTAGACCCGGGGCTGACTTCCAGGCGGTCCGCACCGCCATAGGCACTGCGCTACGTTCCATCCATTCTGACGTGTTAAACGAGCCACTACCCGAAAGGATTGCCGAGCTGCTGAGCCAGCTCGATCACCAACTCACGCGACTCGATGAGCCAAAAGACGCCGACGATAGGTAGCCCTGACCACCAACAGCAGCCGGCTACCGCTACAGCAGCGTTCATTGGAGGTGGTGAGAAACAAGGGGCCGTCGATGCGGCTCCAAGAGGAGGATCAATAATGGCGCGTTCCCGTCCAAAGTTCGCCGGAACGGTGTTCGGATCAACTTGAACCAACCGTTTGAAATTACGTTGCTTTCATATTCTGCGAATCAGCCTTGCCCAGCATCGCCCTTTTTTGCCACTCCAAGGCATGCGGCTTAGATTCAAGGGCTCATTCGACTGACGTCCAAAAGTCCTACGATCAGCACAACCGTTTTCAGGCGTCGGCACGCCAGCGGGTCGTCGTCGAAGAAAACGGCCGCTGTACCGTTTACTGCATTCATGAGGAAAGATGGCTTTGGGAAAGATGGTATTGCCAAGGGGACTTCCGGGACACCGCGTTTGCTGACAGTTCCGACGCGAAGCCCCAGCGCGCGCTTGCCAGCGGAACGCCGCGAGAGTTACGCCGCAGATCACCAATTTCGATCTGCCGCAAGTCCCCCAGCTAAGATGATGAAAGCCAGAGTAAGCTGAAGCCGGTCGAGCGGTCAGCCGGACACAATGGTACGCAGGTTAGGGCTTTACCACGAATCCTGAGGGAAAACTTCTGACTTGTCGCTTTCGAAAGATGAAAATATGCGCAAGTAAAATTGTTAAGGCTACGGAGCCGCAGCGTGAAAACAAGAGGTCGCATACAACAGATAGGAATTCCGCTAGCAGTGCAGCGACTGCATGGAAGTTTTCGGAATCTTGAAAACAAACAATAAACTCCGGACGGATCCATCCTCCGAGGCCGTCATACCGGTGTTTGGATGAAATCGTATATAGCCGATATCAGGGAGTGCAGGCTCACGGATGCAAACATGCCGATGAAAATTCAGCCGATCGCTTCGGAAATAATTCGCGATTGCAATCAATTCGCCCTCTAATCTGCCGTCAAACGTTGGTTGCTTGCAGCCGCAATGGACTGTTACATGGACAAGCATGGCAACCGAATCTATCCCGCGCCCCAACCATCTGGCCAAAGAACAACACGCGTGGTTCCGGTTCCAACTATCTGCAGATCCTCGACCATTCAAACCGCATAAGGGCATATTTTGAGCTTGCCCGTTGAATGCACCGCGTATGATCGCAGCGGCGCAATAGATCACCTCGAGAACGCGATGCGTTACAGAGGTTGGAATGCCAGAAATCTCGCCCAGACTGAAACCGGCGTCACCTCGGCGGCCGAGACCGGCGGGGTGAAGCAACCTGCGCGGCATTGAATTACGGTACTGTGGGAGATCGCAGCTGGCACGGGATGCCTGTTAGGTCGGGGCAACCAGCTCGCGTACCCGGCGCTGTTGTCGTGTCCAGCCACGCTCTGGCGGCGCGGCGATCGAGACGTTCGCGGGCTGGTCAATTCCCAATAGCCTTGCGGCCCGCGTCCGTGATCATGACAAGCTCAACCTCGATCGTGCTTTCACCAATCCTCGCGATCTCGGGTACCACCGTTGCAAGCCCGGTGAGCACAAGACCTGCAATCACCTCATGCGTGAAGCCGTGCGCACGCATCAAACTCTTGGCGACGCCGCGCGGAACCCCGGCCAGCCGTCGCAAGGCTTGGTGTTCGTCGGGTGTCACTTATCTCCCCTCCCGAGCGGGTCCACGACTCTATTAAAGGGAAGGTTACGAGGATATGGACGGCGGATTACCGACAGCACCGTGGCCTTGGGCTGGGCGATTCCCTTCCAACGGGTCGAGAAGCCGACCGACAACAATTCGTACTTTGCGCCGTCCAGCGACGCTCAATCCGCACGGCAGGGGGCGCGTATGGACGAAGACGGGGCTGGTCGCGCAGGATGCCTGCTGCAATACCACGCCACGGCAGCGCCCGCCTCGGGGGTCGCGAAAGGGGATAGCTTGCGGAATCTTCGCCATTACGTTCGATCAGTCGAAAGCATAGAGGATCGCCCTTTGCGCAGCCGCCCCGTGGGCGCACCTTCTCGAAAATTGGCTGAGCAGGGATGACTTCGCCGGAAGACCCGCAATTCTCATGTCCCGACGATACGGCAGCGCGGGCGCAGCACAACCAACGGGTGGCTAGCCTGGATTTCCGAAGGCGCCAACAAAAGCTGGTGCAGTCCAGCCGGTGAAAGACCGGCGCGGGTAAGGCCGTAGCGGGCCGCCCGGTAGCGAGTGTTGCGTGAGCCGACGGTAACGCCGGCCACGAAGCGTACACAGCAATTGCGTGGGGTTTGTGATTGAGCCACGAAATAGGCATGTCGCAGGAGCGGAGA